>JAAZCS010000380.1 GCA_012513125.1 Treponema sp.
CAATATATAAGGCTATGGTAGATTTACTCTATATTCCACTTGAAGATTTAGAAGAAGTAAGTGTAAGTTTAGAAGTTCTTAAGTACCTGCAAAGTTTGTTAGAAAAATATATACTATATAATATTGATAGAAAAGAATTCAATAGCTTTAAAATGATTGAAATGTTAGTGGATAACTAGTTTTTAAAATGGTAAAATATTGACATGTAGTTAAATGTTTGGTAAATTATAAAAGGAAAAGTTTATGGAAGTTTCTGAATTAATCAAAAAATCACGAAAAATAGTAATTAAAATCGGAAGTAATACACTTGCAAAAGAAGATGGAACTACAAAAGTAGAATTTATGCAAAGTTTTGCACGACAATGTAAAAATCTTATTGATATGGGAAAACAAATTGTTCTCGTTTCTTCTGGAGCTCAAGTAAGTGGGCTTGCAACTATAAAAGAATGGGCCAGAAAAAAAGATGTTCACTATAGACAAGCGCTTTGTGCAATAGGTCAAGTTGAACTCATGAATCAATGGCGATTGGCTTTTAATATGCAAAATATCCATATTGGACAATTATTGCTTACAAAAGAGGATTTTGAAGATGATCACAGAACACTGAACATGAGGAACACATTATTCACACTTGTTGATGAAGGTGTAATCCCAATTATCAACGAAAACGATTCTGTTTCCTTTGATGAAATCAAAATCGGCGACAACGACAACTTAAGTGCACTAACCGCAATTCTTTGGAGTGCCGACTTATTAATTCTCTTTAGTGATATTGATGGAATTTACACAGATAATCCGAAAACTAATCCAAAAGCAGAACTAATTTCTGAAGTTCAAAACATCGGTGAATTAAGAAAAAAAATTACTATTGGAAATGCAAATTCTTTTGGAACAGGTGGAATTGAAACAAAAATCCAAGCCGCAGAAAAAACAACTGAATACGGAATACCTTTACTCCTTGCAAACGGATCAAAACAAGATATTCTTGAAAACTTAATTTCAGGTAATGCAAAGGCAACATTATTTCTAGAAGATGACAACTGTCTCATAAAAGATATAAAATAAAACAGGATATTGTATGACAACCGAAGAAGCTAGATTATTCTTTCAAAAAGATAAATTCGCCACAGAAACAACTGGTATTGTAATTGAAAACGTCCTTGAAAATTATTCAAAATGCAGTTTGAAAATTTGCGAAAAACACATGAATGCTGCAAACAGTGTTATGGGCGGTGCTATTTTTACATTAGCAGATTTTTCTTTTGCCGTTGCCTCAAACACCAAAGATTCACTTACTGTTACCGCGTCAAGCACAATCAATTATTTGGGACCTGCAAAAGGTGATTCACTAATCTCTGAATGTACATAAATCAAAGACGGAAAACGTGTTTGCTATTACGAAATCAATATCTGTGACAATTTGGGCAACAAAATCGCACTTATTACATAAACAGGAATTCACATTCCACAGAAATAATCATAGGAATAATTCATAAAAAATCGTTTCTATTAAAAAAAATTTATCCTATAAAAAAACCCTAAATCTGGACAAAAAGTTCAAATTTAGGGGTTTTTCATCGCATTTTGCTATCTATTATGCAAATGGATTTTCATCTACATAAAGCTGACCTGCAGGTTTGTTATATGCAATATCTTCAACACCTAAGTAGTTAAATATTGTGTATAAAGCTTTTCCTACATGTCCAAAAGCAACAGCTCCATGGTGAGGATAATGTTTTGAAATTAATACGTGGCGATAGAATCTTCCCATTTCAGGAATTCCAAAGATTCCAATTCCACCGAAAGAACGTGTTGCAACTGGCAAAATTTCTCCATGAGAAATATATGCTTGCAATTTTCCATCAGGATTAGCATGCAAACGGAAGAAAGTGATTTCTCCTGGTGCTATATCACCTTCAAGAGTTCCCCTTGTAAAATCAGGATTGCTTCCTTTTGGTTCAAGCAAACGGTGCTGAATCAGCTGATATTTTACAGCTGGAGAACTTACTGCTGCAAGGCGACAGAATGGAGTATTTCCGCAGTGGAATCCCATAAAAGTATCTGTCAATTTATAATTATATTTGAATTTTCCTTTAATATCAGATTCATACATATCACTTGGTACAGAGTTATTAATGTCCAACAATGTAACAGGTGCTCCAGTTACACAAGTTCCAATATATTCGCTTAATCCACCATAAATATCAACTTCACAAGCTACAGGAATGCCTTTAGAAGCAAGTCTACTGTTTACATAACAAGGTTCAAATCCAAATGCTTCTGGGAATGCAGGCCAACATTTATCTGCAAAAACAACATATTCCCTTGCACCTTTGTTCTTTTCTGCCCAATCCAAAAGTGTCAATTCAAACTGTGCCATTCGTGGCAAGAAGTCTGGATATTTATTTCCAGATGATCCAAGTTCAGCAGCCATTTCTTTAACAACATCAGGAATGCGTTTATCATCTTTATGTGCTTTATATGACACAAGAAGATCTAATTCAGAATTCTCTTGAATTTCTACACCAATATCATAAAGACCTTTAATTGGAGCATTGCAAGCAAAGAAATCTTGAGGACGTGGTCCAAAAGTGATTACTTTTAGCTTTGACAAACCAATTAATGCTCTTGCAACTGGAATGAAATCTTCCATCATTTTTACGATATCTTCCGCTGTTCCAACAGGATATTCAGGTATTACAGCATTAAGATGGCGAAGACCTAAATTATATGAACAATTTAGAACTCCACAATATGCGTCTCCACGACCATCAATCAAGTTATTTCCGTGCTCTTCTGCAGCCGCTGCATACATAACAGGACCATCAAAATTCTTTGCGATTAATGTTTCTGGAGTTTCAGGACCAAAGTTTCCTAAAAACACACAAAGTGCATTACATCCAGCTTTTTTGACATCATCAACAGCTTTCAACATGTCAATTTCATTTTCTACAGTTACTTTACATTCATAAAGTTCTGATTTCTTACCAAATGCCTTAACAATAGCTTCTCTTCTTGATTCTGAAAGAGAGATAATAAAACAATCTCTACTAACAGCAATGATTCCAAGCTTTACATTAGGAATGTTATTCATCATAAAAAAGTTCTCCTTAATAAAAACCTATTACTTTCAATTTAATTATATACAATTTATACTATTAAAATTAGAAGTCAACTAGGAAATTTACCTATATTTTAATAATTAATTCTTTTTCTTTTGTCTCATATTTTGTTAATTTAATTTTTGCAGAATTGAACATCTTTTTTGATGCCTCAACAGCAGGCGTTCCCTCATACTTGTTATTAAAATAAACTACTTCTTTTATGCCCGACTGTATAATCGCTTTTGCACATTCATTACATGGAAACAAAGTCACATAGATTTTTGAATCTTCTAAACTTTCACCTCTATAATTTAAAATTGCATTTAATTCGCTATGAACAACAAAAGGATATTTTGTCTCCAAGAAGCCACCTTCTCTACTCCACGGATAATCATCATCTGAACAACCATATGGAAAACCATTATATCCTACTGAAAGAATTTTATTATCTTTCACTATACAAGCACCCACTTGGGAATTTGGATCTTTTGACCTAAATGCAGCCAATTGTGCAATTCCCATAAAGTATTCGTCCCAAGATATATAATTCTCTCTTTTTTTAATTTCCATTTAATCCTCTCTATAATATTTTTAGAATAAATTGACTTTTGTATGTTGTCAATTAATTGAATTTTATTTGTTATCAATTAATCCATTTTTCATCTTCTATTTTTAATCAGTCTATAATATAATACAAACTATAAATGAGTATAAAATAAAAAAGCAAATTAGACCAAAGTCTTTCATTAGCTTTTTAGGAGTAAATATGAAGAAATTTTTATTAATAACTGCAATTCTATTTGTTACAAGTTTCTTGTTTGCAGATCCAATAATTATCCGAGTTAAGAATGATGATTATAATCAAGTACAAATTCACAATTTATCTTCCATAGATAAATTTAATGGAAAACTTTACTCAGTCAAGAAAAATGGTGATTCATATAAAAAGACAGAAGTGTTAGGTTCATTCAATATTAGAAGATTTGATGATCAATGTACAATCACAAAAATGATTTACGAAGGCGATTACATTTCACTTGAATTTCCTCCTGAATATGACAATATGTTTTCATACACAACTGAACACAAGGATTTTCCATTCTTCGATGTTCTTGTTATTCATCTTGAAGACATTGACGAATAATCACTCTAATAAATTTTAAAATTAAAAAGAACCTATCAGAATTAAACTATATGTTTAATTTTGATAGGTTCTTTTTTATATTTCAGTACAGATAATTTTTGAATCTACTTGCTTGCTAAATCAATATTTCTTCCAATCAATCCAACAAAAGCTCCGTTTTTTGCTTCATTTGAATCTGGATGAGCTATCAACCATTTATTTCTTGCCCAAAGCAATTTGTCTTCCAAATTCTTTTCAGTAAGAGCTGGCTTTTCTGTATTAGTGTTCTTTGGCAAAACAACAATAACTCTAAAACCTTCTTTTGATACATCACCATTTACAACAGCATTGCATGGAGCATAATGAAGTGTTGTTTCATACACTTGAACAACAGTTCCTTTTGGAACATAAAAAGCCTCAACACTGTTTGTATCTAGTTTTCCGTTTTTTACTGATTGCAAAGATGCTAATAACAAAATCATATCGTTAGCAGGAATGTTGATTTCAGACCCTCTGTGATACTCCAAGCAGTTTAATTTTGTATTATTTCCATTGCAATAGCCTATTTGTATTGGCATTCCACCATAAGCATTGTCAGAAAGTTCTTTTGCAATTGGCAAACTTTCTAATTCAGCGTCCCCTGGTTCATAAATTACAACTGTTGCAGGTTTTTCCGTTTTATCTTCCAATTTTTTTAGCAAATCTGTTACATCATAACCAGAAAGAATTGCTCCATATTTTTCAAATGAATGTGAAAATACTGATTTAATACGCATATATACTCCTATATAAACTCTGACACTATTTTGACAAAGTTTTTATTTCAACTTCTTTTTATTCTACAAACTTGCTAATTTAGAGAAACTATTCTTTAGTGCAGGATAGATACTCTTATATAGCTCGTAATATTTCTGATATTCAGATACATTTTCTGCAATTGGATTTTGAGAAGGATTTAGTTTTATTACTGAATTACATCCTTCTTCAACACTTTTGTAAACGCCAGTTGCTGTTCCTGCCAAAATTGCAACTCCAAGAGCAGGTCCTTCTTTTGATACTACCGTCTTTACAGGGCAATTGAATGAATCAGCAAGCATTTGACGCCATAACGGTGAACTTCCGCCACCACCACAAGCTAACATTTCATTGATAGAAACACCCATCTCTTTTAGAACTTCAACGCTATCCCTTTGACTAAATGTAACACCTTCCATTACTGCTCGTAACAAATGATATTTTGTATGCATAGCTGACAATCCAAAGAATACACCCCTGCAATTTGGATCAAGGTGAGGAGTTCTTTCGCCCATTAAATATGGCAAATAAAGCAATTTTTCACTACCAATAGGAATTCTTCCAGCTTGCTGATCCATCAAATAATAAGGATCTTTATCTATTCCCTTTGCAACCTCAATTTCTGCATTGCAAAAGTTATCTCTATACCATTTTAGTGAAAGCCCCGCAGCTTGAGTAACACCCATCACATGCCATGCATTAGGAACAGCACAACAGAATGTATGAACTCTTCCTTTTGGATCTATACTTAATTTTGATGTATGTGCAAATACAACACCAGAAGTTCCGATTGTAGTGAACGCTTTTCCATCAATTACAGTGCCTGTTCCAACAGCTGCAGCCGCATTATCTCCAGCTCCACCTGCAACAATAGTTCCAACTGCAAGACCTGTTAGTTCTGAAGCTTTTTCATTAACCGCACCAGTTGCTTCAGGTGATTCATAGACTTTTGCAAGCAATGATTTATCTATTCCCAATTTAGAAAGAACTTCATCTGACCACTGTCTTTTTGGAACATCAAGTAATTGCATTCCAGAAGCATCACTTACTTCAGTTGCAAATTCACCTGTTAACATATATCTAATATAATCTTTTGGCAAAAGAATATGAGCACACTTTGCATAATTCTCTGGTTCATTATTACGAACCCATAAGATTTTCGATGCAGTAAAACCTGTTAATGCTGGATTTGCAGTAATTTCTATAAGTTTTTCAGCACCAACTTTTTGTGTAATTTCTTCACACTCATTTGCAGTTCTTTGATCACACCAAATAATTGATTTTCTTTTAACATTTCCACTTTTATCGAGCATAACAAGCCCATGCATCTGACCTGATATACCAATACCTTTTATTTCTTTTGAATTGATTCCTGATTTTGCAATTACAGCCTTACAAGTTTCGCAAGTTGCATGCCACCAATCAAGAGGATTTTGTTCTGCCCAACCATTCTTTGGCTGATATAAAGGATATTCAATTGTTTTTGACGCAACAACAGAGCCATCGTCCTTGAATAAAACTGTTTTTGTACCTGAGGTACCTAAATCAACACCTAACAAATAAGGCATATTATTACTCCATAAAAATTAATGTACTACCAAATTTAAACCTTTATATTCAGTTGTCAAGCAGTGATTTTACCTATTTCGTAATATTTTAACCTTTTACGGCACCGACTAAGAAACTCTTCTGAACTTGGCTACTCATACAGCAATAAATTATCAGAGTTGGCAAAGTTGCAATCATAAGTGCTGCCCCAATCGAGCCCCAATCTGTTTGATATTGACCATACATTCCCTGAATTCCAGCTGTTAATGTCTTCAAACTTTCACTACTAATAAAAACTTGAGCAAAAAGAAGTTCATTCCAATATTGAATAAATGTAAAAATTGATACAGTTACTATCGCAGGAATTAACATTGGAGTAATTATCGCCCAAACTGTTTTATAAATACTTGCTCCATCAATACACGCCGATTCTTCCATTGCTCTTGGAATCGCATCAATAAATCCTGTTATTATCATAATTGCCATCGGCAATCCAAAACCAGTGTACGGAATAATTAGTGCCAAATAAGTGTCTAGAATATGAACTCTACTCATACTAATAAAAAGTGGCAATAAAGCAGCATGAATCGGAATCATCATTCCTGTTGTAAATAAAATTGTTACGAATTTTCTTCCACGCCATTTCATTCTTGTTAATGCATAAGACGCCATCACTGCAAGTATTACTGTTAATATAACAGTACAAACAGTTATCAAAATGCTATTAATTAAATATAAACCTACTTTTCCACCAAACAAAGCTTGTTTATAATTTGCAAAAATCCAATATTTCGGTAATCCAATTATGTTTTCACCAAAAATTTCTGAATTGTTTTTTAAGGAGAAAGTTGCAAGCCAATATATTGGAAATAAATTTACTACTCCCCATAAAAAAAGAAAAATTTGTAATATGAATTTATTAATTTTAATTTTCATCAGAATTCCTCATAGAAAAAAGTTTTTGAATTGCAAGGGTGAAAAGCAAACATTCAACTACTATAAAAACAGCTATTGCACTTCCTTGCCCATATTTGTTTCTTAGGAATATTGTTTTGTACATCAATGTTGCTGGCACTTCACTTGCACCCGCAGGTCCGCCGTTTGTTAAGATGTATACTAAATCAAATATTTTTAATGACCCAATCAGTGAAAAAATCATACATACACGAATCATTGGTTTGATTAATGGTATGGTAATTCTAAATGAAGTCCTAACAGGACCAGAGCCATCAATTTTGGCCGCTTCAAAAATTTCTGGTGAAATTCCTTTTATTGCTCCATACATCAACAACATATGATATCCCACATATTGCCACAACATCGGAACAAAAGTTGCCCCAAGAACATATTTTTTATCACCAAGCCACATATGGCATTTATTTTCTAATCCAACAGCTCTTAATAGAGCATTCAAAAGTCCATAATCAGTGTTGTATATTTTCATCCATAATTGACCTATTACAACACTAGAGATTATTACGGGAATAAAATAAATACTTCTGTAGAAGTTTTCATGTTTTACACCCCAAGCTAAAATCAATGCAATAATCAAAGAAATAGGCAATTGTATAAATAAAGAAACTAAAGCATACAAAAAAGAATTTTTTGCAGCTTTCCAAAATATTGAGTTTTTATTTGTAAATAAATAAATATAATTCTTCAAACCAACAAATTTTCCAACGCCAATGCCGTCCCAGTCCAAAAAACTATAATAAACAGACATAAATATTGGAATAAAAACAATTAATAAAAAGAAAATTAAGGCTGGTAAAACAAAAAAACAGATAGCCTTTTTGTCAGAAAACACTTTGTCCATGGTAAAGTCCTAATTGAAAATTTGCAAAATAAAGCCATGAAATTCTCATTTCATGGCTTAAAATTACTACTGTAAAATCTCTTCTAGTTTGTCACAATATTGACTTGCATTTATATCACCAGCAAGCATTTCTTGTACAACATCCATCAAAGTTTCTGAATCATTTCCTTCCAAAGCTGTATTTCCCCAAAGAAGGAATGTTTTTGCATTTGAAGTTAATTCAACAATTGATTTGATAAGAGGATCAATTTTACTATCATCTACTTTCATTTTCCAACTTGGAATTCCAGCACCTACTAAATAAGCATTTTTAGAATGATTTTCTGCTAAATATGAACACAATGTTACAGCTTCTTTCTTGTATTTTGTTTTTGCACTAACACAGAAACCTTCTGCAGCACCACCCATAAAATCATTGATATCACCTTTTCCGCCTTCAATAGTTGGGAATCTAACAGCTTTTACTTTGCCTTTTATAGCTGATGTTTTTGCCTGACAATTTGCAGCAGTCCATTGTCCGTTAATGTACATTGGAATTTTTCCGTTGTAGAAAGGAACTTCTGATTCATCTCGTGTGATTGCAACAGCATCTTTTGGGAAAGCTCCAGCCTTAATTAATTCTTCATATTTTTCTGCTGCCAATTTCATTCCTGGAGTTTTGAATGATGCACCAGGTTTCTTGTAGAACGCTTTATCACATTCTGCATAACCTGCAGCACGTAATGTAATCAAATCTGTATACATACAAGTTGGCCAACGGTCTTTTCCACCAACAGCCATAGGTGTTAATCCAGCTTTCTTAAATTTTTCAATTGCTGTCATCAATTCAGTCCATGTTTCAGGAATTTTTACACCATATTTATCAAATAATTCTGTATTGCAGAACATAACTGAACAAGCCATTGTGTATGGCAATTGATATACGTGACCATTAAATGTCATATTTGCAACTGCACCATCAACAATCCTGTTCATATCATCTTTTGCCATATATTGATCAAGTGGCAAAACTTTTTTTGCATCAACAAATGATTTTAACATTCCGCCTGCATTGTAATAAAATACATCTGGGGCATCATTTGCAGCAACAGCAGTTTTAATTTTTGTCTTGTACGCTTCGGCTTCATTCATTGTCAATTCGATTTCGATTTCTGGGTGAGCTGCTTTAAATTCCTCAATTGTTTTCAAGAATGGAGCTTTGTTGCTCTCGGAATCAGCTGACCAAATTGACCATACTTTTAATTTTGTAGGCTTTTTAGCTTTTGAATCACTCTTTGCTGTTAAATTACATACAAATACAGATAAAATAAGCGATACTAAAACTATCACCTTGTTCAGTTTTTTCATAAATCCTCCTAATTGATTTTTTCAAAACTAATCAAAGTATCAGACCAGAATTCTATTTCGTAAACGTAATATTTTGCCTAAATTTCGTAAAATTTTGACCAGTAAATGTTTTAAAACATAAACTAAAATATTTTGCATCTGAATAACCAACTTTTTCTGCAATTTCATAGCTTTTTAAATCAGTTGATTTCAGAATTTCTATTGATTTTTCTATGCGTAACTTTGTCAGATATTCGTTCCAATTTTCGCCTGTCTCTTGTTTAAAAGCTCTACAAATATATGCTGGATTTAGTGAGAATTTATAAGAAAGAACCTGAAGAGATATCGAATTCTCACAAAAATGATTTTGCGTATATTCA
>JAAZCS010000381.1 GCA_012513125.1 Treponema sp.
AAAGAAGTGGCACGGCTTGCCGCAAAAGGTTATACTAATGCACAAATTTCAGAAAAACTTTTTATCAGTACAGAAACTGTAAAAAGCCATATGAATGCAATCTTTGAAAAATTTAAAATCACATCTAGAAAAGAATTAGGAGATGTTGAGTAATAAAAACTGAGGTTAAAATGCCAAGCTCAAAAGAATACTGCGATTACGTACTAGATCAGCTTTCGCTTGTTAAAGAAATCACATCAAGAAAAATGATGGGAGAATACATTCTATATTGCAAAGGAAAAATCTTTGGTGGAATTTACGACGATCGCTTTCTTGTAAAAAAAACGCCATTCTCAAAATCATTTATGCAAAATCCTCAAGAAGAAATACCTTATGAAGACGCAAACCCAATGTTTCTTGTTGAAGAAATAGACAACAAAGAATTCTTGCAACAGTTAGTAAACAATATGTTACCAGAATTACCTGAAAAGAAAAATATGAAATCTAAAGATAAAACAGAAAGCACCAAATTAACCTTTACAGAATTCAAATACTTCCGCGTTCACACTCAAGACATTGCTTATATAACACAACAACCACGTGGTCTTTTCGCAGCAATAGGAAAACTTGTTGATAATAAAGTTATGTCAGAAGAAGAAATTGAAGAGTACTGGGCCAACCGAAAATGGTTTGAAGCAAATCTACCAGTTCCTACATTTTATGATGATGGAAATACAGTAAAAGCAATCACATGGTACAAAAACAACAGCAACGGAAATGACATGTATGAGCGAATGACTTTCTATTTAAGAATGGCTAAAAAATATGGACTAAAACTTTTTAAAACAACTTCCAAAGAAAAACCTGGGGAAATAATCTATGAAGATGATTATCAAATTGGAGTAGTAAACAGTTTGAATAGTGGCATTGGATTTACAAAAGAAGAATTAATCTAACAAATAATAAAAAAGTATTACATCAATTTACAAAAACTAGTTGTTTGAAAAAAAATACAAGGAGTATGAAATGATAACAGACAGTTTTGACAATCAATCAAATGCAATTATAAATCCTCAACTTAATGAAAGCGCACCTATAGTTGATGCATGTATTTTATTCTTTTCAAACGTAATAGAAAAATTTATTTTAGAAAATTATGATTGTAAAAAGATTGCATCATTTTGGTTCGCAACAGGTGAAACTCCAATTTATCAGATTGAATACAAAGGAAAAAAGTTTGCATTCTACAAAACTTATGTTGGTGCCCCAGCTTGCGTTGGCACAGTAGAAGACACCCTCTCCGCAATCAAAACAAAAGAATACATTGTATTCGGTGGAGCCGGATGTCTTAACAAAGAAATTGCACACGGCAAAGTAATGATTCCAACATCAGCATATCGTGATGAAGGGACCTCTTACCATTACGCACCTGCTTCTGATTATATCGATATTAAGAATCACAACGTTGTTTCAGACTTCATGGAGAAAAACAAAATCCCATTTGCAAAAGGAAAGACTTGGACAACAGATTAATTCTACAGAGAGACCATAAACAATTTTCAAAAGCACAAAGCCGACGGTTGCATCTCAGTAGAAATGGAATGCGCCGCATTACAAGCAATGTGCGATTTTAGAAACTTAGATTTGTACGTGTTCTTCACAAGTGGCGATCTGAAGCTAGTATAACTACGCGCTTAAACGGTGGCGGGCTTGACCCGACATCCGATTTGAAGCGCATGTTATACGTTATTTCCTTAAATTATTTTCCATTATAATAACCGAAAAAATTCATATCAGTATCATCCCATGGAAAGTTTTTTTCAATTTTTTCTTTTTTATCTTTATAGAAGAGAGATTTCTCTTCGTTACCGATTTTAGAATAATTAATAGAAAGTCGATCAAAAGCTACAAGTAAACCTGGACAAGCAGATGCGGCCTTGTGATTTAAGAAGTTTTCCCATTCAGCAATTGCTTTTTCATAGTCAGACTTTTTACAACTTAAATCTGCTTTTTCGTTCATACAATATGCAAGCCAGTACTGTGGCCAGGGATCATCCGGATTCATTTTTATTGCCTGCTTCATATTGTAAATTACATAACCGCAGGCTTTTTTTTCTGCTTTTTCATTATCGATATATCCGTAAATATAGTCTTCAAGCCAATTATAAGAAAAAAGATATTCTGCGTACTTTTCCCATTCTTCCATTGTATAGGATGGAAGATTTTTACAGAAGGACGACGGTGCTTTTCCGCTTAGGAAAACTGAGTTATTTAAGAAAGTAAGAGCTGTATCCAGATTATTTTCTTCAAAACTAAAGGGAAAATATTCTCCAAAACAATATTTTAAATATGAAATTGCCAGTAAGAGACTTACATGTTCCCTTGCCATATCTGGAGTTTTTTCTTCAATATTAAAGTCTGCAACATAATTATAAAGTGCATGTAAGTTATAATCTGTAGTTATATAAGGATAAATTATTCCATAAATACGCTGGTCAGTCGCACAGAAAAAATCATAATTAGAAATATATTCATCCGAAAGTTCATACTTGAGATATTTTTCGCTTAAGATTTTAAAATTGGAATCTTTGCCGTAATTAACTTTTGTATAATCATTATTTATAAGCTCACAAATGTTAAAGGAAGCATACTGGTTACCATAATGATTATTCAAATAATAACCGCTTGAATACCACAAAGCTTCGTCACCATAATAATGACCGGGATTTTTCATACCGTGTCCGCTGCCATAAAAAACAATTGCTTTGTCTTCTGGCTTTGCCTTATCCATAATCTCAATAATTCTCTTTTGAGCCTGAGCATCGCGGGCATTTAATACATTTGTTGCATCATTCATATCTTCCGGCCAGATAATGCCTTCTTCAGGGAAAACTACATTTATCGGGTCATCTGGATGCAGTTGGTTTACACGAGCAATTTCTAGTTCCATCACGTGATATTCGTATTTCCAGCCAAATGTGCACCATGGTGG
>JAAZCS010000382.1 GCA_012513125.1 Treponema sp.
AAGCTAGACATACAACGAGAATTATCATCTCTTGTTAGTGGAAAAACATTAACATGTGACAACATGAAAATAATTTTGATAAAATCAAAGAACAAGTCTGGGCAATTGAATAAAATCGTTCATAATACAATTCCGGCTGCATTTTCTTCAGCCCTTTCTGTCGCACTTGCAACTCAGCTAGAAGAAATTCCTTGTAATGAAAATCTTTTATTCAAATTAATTAAAGAAAGATAATATTAGAGAAGAAACATGAAGATAAATATAACTTTAAATGGAACAAAACAAGTTTTTGACGCAATGCCAGATGAACCTTTAATCAATGTATTAAGAAGAAATTCTTGCATTAAAGTGAAGAATGGATGCGGAAAGGGATATTGTGGTTCGTGCACAATTTTATTGAACGACAGACCAGTTGCAAGTTGTAAAATTCCTTTTGCATTAGCAAAGGACACAGATATTGTTACTTTGGATTATTTTGAAAGAACACAAGAATATTCTGACATAATGAAAGGTTTTAAAAAAGCAGGAATTCAGCTTTGTGGTTATTGCGATGCCGGAAAAATATTCTCAACTTATCAGATATTGAAAAATCCAAATATTCCAAAACGAAAAGAAATTACAGAAGCTTTACAACATTTAGCCCCTTGTTGTGTTGATTTAGAAACACTAGTAAACGGAGTTATTTATACAATAACATTACGAAAACAACAAATTGAGCGAATAACAGATTCCCATTAAAAGGTAAAATTATGAATACACTTATTTCATTTGCAAAAAACACAAATATTTTACTTCAAGAAGTAAAAAACAATGTACAGATTGTTGGTGGCTGTACACAGATTGAGGAATTTCCACAAAGGCTTGTTTCTACTTTTGGCATCAAGGAATTATCTCAAATAAATAGACATGAACGTTATATTGATATTGGACCGGGTGTTACGCTCTCGGATATTCTTGCTCTTGGTCAGAACCATATTCCTCAAATTCTGTATGAGGCAATCACCTCCATTGCAAATCCTATTATCAGAAATATGGCAACAATTGGTGGAAATATTTTTGCACAAGGAAACAAACATACACTTTATGCACCCCTTTTAGCTCTTGATACTAAATTAGATTTTAAAAACCAATATGAAACAAAAACAATTTCCTTGAGTGCCTTTATGAATATACCAAAAGGATTTTACCTAGCAAACATAAGGATACCGTCAACTTTTGCAGATTTATATGTCTTTAGAAGAATTGGTCCAGAACATTCAATAACACAACAGTCAGCTTCATTTGCTTTTTTCATAAATACAGATAATAACTGCATTACAAACATAAAGCTTGCTTTTGCAGGTCCAATTGTGTTTAGAAGCAAAGAATTAGAAAATATATTAGTAGGAAGACATCTTCCTTTATTACGAAAAGAAATCAACCAACTTCTAGAAATGGTTAACAATGAATTTAATAAAACTATTCTTGATAAAATGATTAGCGATGTTTTGAAGCAACAATTTTTAAATTTAGCCCGCTATTCTTTTGAACAGCTTACTTAATCAACATACAATCCCCGTATGAAAAAAATCTGTATTTATTTTCAACTGCTGTTTTATATGCATTCAAAATGTTTTCCTTTCCAGCAAAAGCACTAACAAGCATTATTAAGGTTGATTCTGGAGTATGAAAATTAGTAAACATCTGATCAACAGTCTTAAATTTGTAACCGGGATACATAAAAATACATGTGGAATTTGTTCCTGCTTTTACAAATCCATTTTCATCACTTGCTGACTCTAAAGTTCGTACAGAAGTTGTTCCCACTGCTAAAATTGGACGACCTTCTCTTTTTGCTTGATTAATTTTTTCAGCCGCTACATCAGAAATAGTAAAAATTTCTTCATGCATTTTATGATTTTCTATGTTATCTTCTCGTACTGGTAAAAATGTTCCTAAACCAACATGAAGAGTAACAAAAACTCTTTCAACACCTTTTTTATCAAGTTGATTTAACATATCTTGTGTAAAATGTAATCCAGCAGTAGGACAAGCAGCAGAACCAGTTTTGTCAGCGTAAACATTCTGATATCTTTCTGAATCTTCGTCTGTATCGCCTCTTTTTATATATGGAGGAAGTGGAATATGTCCATTTTTTTCAAACCATGATTCATCAACAACAAAATCAAATTTTAAAGCTCTAAATTCAGACCCTTTATTTCCCTCTTCATCCACAATAGTTCCAATAGAACCATCAGGAAATGTATATTTCATTCCACTTTTTTGTTTTTTAGCTGATTTCACCATTGTGTTCCAAACATGACAATCTTTATCAATTTGATTTAAAAACATAAACTCAATTTCACGACCAGTTGTTTCCTTTATACCATAAACTCGAGCTCTTCGTACTTTTGAATTGTTAAACACCATCAATGTATCAGGAGTAATCAATTCTGGAAGGTTATTCATATTAAAATGCTCAACCACACCATTTTTTCTTCCAAGAAGCATCAGTTTATCTTGTCCTCTAATTCCACTTGGATACTGAGCAATCAATTCTTGTGGTAAATCAAAATTAAAATCAGAAGTTTTCATATTTTTTCCTATAATCCTTAATTAAACAAATCTTTTTGATTTTCATTATCAACTTTATCTACGTGTAATCCTAAATGTGCATATGCTTTTTGCGTTACAATTCTTCCCCTCGGAGTCCTTTGCAAAAGCCCACACTGAATCAAGTAAGGTTCATAATAATCTTCAAGAGTATCAATATTTTCTCCGATTGATATTGCTAACGTTTCAGCCCCAACAGGACCACCACCAAAATTGTTAATAATCGACAAAAGAATTTCCCTATCATATTTCTCTAATCCAATTTCATCAATCTCTAGTTTTGCAAGTCCTTCTTTTACAGTATCAATATCAATAGTACGACTATTCTTTATTTGAGCAAAATCTCTCATTCGCCGTAAAAGCCGATTAGCAACACGCGGTGTTCCCCTTGCACACGATGACATCAACAACGCTGCATCATCATTCACACTTACATTAATAATTGAAGCTGATCTTTTGATAATGCTTGCAAGTTCTTCTTTTTTGTAAAATTCAAACCGTGGAATAATTCCAAAACGAGATCTAAGTGGACTCGAAATACTTCCCGCTTTTGTTGTTGCCCCAACCAAAGTAAATGGAGGAATAGATATTCGCACTGTTCTCGCCGCAGACCCTTGCCCAATAATCCAATCTAATTCAAAATCTTCCATGGCAATATATAGCATTTCTTCAATAGCAGGTTTTAATCTATGAATTTCATCAATAAAAAAAACTGTTCTTGGTGTTATCGTAGAAAGAATCCCTGCCAAATCTTTTGGCTTGTCTAAGGCAGGAGCTGAAGTAGGTTTAAAGTCGACCCCTAATTCGTGAGCCGTAATCTGAGCCAATGTTGTTTTTCCAAGTCCTGGAGGTCCAATTAACAAAAGATGATCTAGAGAATCTTCCCTTTGTTTTGCAGCTTCTATAAATGTTGATAAATTATTCTTTACTGATGTCTGCCCTAAAAAATCCTTTAGAACTTGTGGTCTTAAACTATTATCCTGCTCATCATAACTTATATTCACATCTGCCCTTACTATGGCAGAAAAATCTTCATTCTCATTCATGCTATCATTATTACCTTATGACATTTCAACAATTGCACGTTTAAAGAGAATTTCTTCTTTCTCTTTTTTCGTTTTATTCATAAAAGTTTCATCAGTTGATAAAACCATTACTAATTCATTAATTTTTGAATCAACATCTTTTTTATCAAAACCCATGTCAACAAGTGAATTTGCAACATCATTGAACGCAGACTGAAAATTGGTTTTATTTTTCTCTTCCGATATTGAAATTTTGCCTTTTAACGCCAACAACATTTTACCAGCAGTTTTTTTACCAATTCCTGGTATTTTTTCAAGTTCATCAAGATTGTTATTTTCAAGAATTTCCATCAATTTAAATGATGAAATATTACTCATAATTTTTATTGCACCTTTTGCACCAATTCCATCAACTTTTAGCAAATCAAAAAAGACATTTCTTTCCTCTTTTGAGGCAAAACCAAACAGAGCCATTGCGTTTTCAGTATGTTGCATATAAATATAAACACGAGCCTCTTTCCCAACACAAGGAAGCATGTCTAGCGATGAATCAGGAATACAAATATCCCATTCAATTCCATTAGTTTCTATAAAAATTTGCCTAATATTTTTTGCGGTAATCATTCCAAAAATCGAATTAAACATATATGAATGATAGTTTAATTTGAAACGAAATTCAATGAAGATTAATGATTATGAACAATGTAATTTCGTAATTGCACACGCCAAAGCGTCAGCTGCATGGTCCGGTTTTGGCTCTATTTTTAGGCTTAATAAGATTTTTACATATTGTTCCACAAGTTTTTTATCAGCACTTGCAGTTCCTGTTACAGACTGTTTAATTTTATTTGGAGAAAATTCTTCCAAAGGAATTCCATTTTGAGCTATGCATAATGAAACAACTCCTTTAGCTTCTGCAACCCATAATGCACTCGTAACATTTTTGGCAAAAAAAAGTTTTTCCATTCCGGCTTCGCTTGGAGTAAATTCTCTTATAACTTTCGTCAATTCATCATATATATGTAAAAGTCGTTTTGAATGAATTTCTTTTGCGGATGTAGTGATTATTCCATACGAAACAAGCCTATATTTCCCAGAACAATAATCAACTACTCCCCAACCAGTATTTGCCAAACCTGGATCAATTCCAATAACTCGCCGAATTCCTTTTGAAAATTCAGTTTGAAAATCATTCGTTTTATATGTCCCAGGCAGTGGATTAAATTTTTCCATATTTTCCTATAAAAAAAGACTACTAATTGAACTATAAAATAATTCAATCGGCAGTCCTTTATCAAAGTTAAAAATTAATTTTCAACTTATTCTTCAGGTTCAAAATCATCAGGAAATTCAGCAGTATGATAAACATTCTGAACATCATCATTATCTTCAAGTTTATCAATAAGTTTTTGAACTTTTGCAGCTGTATCTTTATCGACAGCAGTATAAGCGTCTGGAACCATTCCTACATCAGCAGAAAGTGATTCAAAACCCTTTTCATTCAATGCATCAGCAACAGTTGCAAATGAATCAGAAGTAGTAGTTACAGTAATAATACCATCATCATTTGTAATATCATCAGCACCAGCTTCCAAAGCTACTTCCATAACTTCATCTTCTGAAACTTTTTCAGCATCAAATTCAATTGTACCTTTACGTTGGAACATACGTGAAACAGAACCAGTAGTTCCTAAGTTTCCACTTGTTTTTGTAAAGATATTTCTAATATCGGCTGCAGCTCTGTTTTTGTTATCTGTTAATACTTCAACCATAACTGCAACACCACCAGCTGCGTATCCTTCGTATACTAATTCTTCAAAAGATGTAGCTCCATCTTCACCTGTACCTTTTTTAATTGCACGATCGATATTATCTTTCGGCATATTAGCGGCACGAGCTTTAATAATTACAGTACGCAAACGTGGATTAGATGCAGGATCTCCTCCACCCAAACGAGCTGCAATGGAAATTTCCTTAATGAATTTTGTAAAGATTTTACCGCGTTTTGCATCAGCGAGACCTTTTGCGTGTTTAATCGTCGCCCATTTACTATGTCCTGACATGGGAACTCCTTATTTTAAAATAAATTTACTAAATTATCCGAAAATCATATCATAAAGATAAAACTTATTCAATTAGCTAATCTTTGATTGATTTCATTTGTACATTTTACAAAATTCAATTATCAGATTATAATGGAAAAATACTATTAAAGGAAACAAGTAACATGATTAGAGACATATTTGTAAGCTTTTTGAACAAAAATAACGAAATTGAGAAATTAAAAATTAAAACAGGAACAATCGTCGGGGATTTATTATCTGACATGCATATTCCACTAGAGAATTTATATGCTCTAAAAATCAACAATGAACTCTGCCCTTTAGATACACCTATTGAAGTTACATCGTTTGTTGAACCAGTTTTATCAGACACTAAAGAAGGAGCTGCCATCTACCGTCGTTCGCTTTGTTTTTTACTAGCCGCAGCCGCAAATAAACTTTTTCCAAATATTAGACTTGTTGTAGGGCATAGTTTAGGACACGGATATTTTTACACTTTTGACAAGGAATCAACATTAACAGATGCAGAATTTACTTTGCTCCAACAGGAAATGCGCGATTTAGTAAAAAAAGATTTGCAAATAAAAACAACTTACATTTCATATGAAGAAGCAACAAAACTTTTTGAAGTTTACAAACTTACAGAAACACGTAAATTAATGAATTTTACAGGAAAAGCAAGAATTAAAATCAATACAATCGAAAGATTCGCTGATTTATATTTTAACGCACTTGTTCCTTCCACAGGAATCCTCAAAACATTCGAAATTAAAAAATATAAAGAAGGATTTTTCTTACGTTTTCCAAAATCTTCTAATCCAAACGAACTGACAAAATTTGTTGAAGAACCAAAACTTTATGAACTATATAAAACATACAAAGATTGGGGAAAAAGACTCAATGTAACTTCAGTAGCTTCTTTAAATGAACTGATTTGCCACCAAAAAATTAATGATTTTATTGATATCTCAGAAACTTATCAGGAAAAAACTATATCTGATATTGCAACACAGATTTATTCTAGCAAAAAAGTTAGAATTGTATTAATTGCAGGTCCCTCTAGTTCAGGAAAAACAACTACATCAAAAAAATTAGGACTAGAACTTCAAGCAATTGGATACACACCTAAAATAATAAGCCTAGACTGCTACTACAAAGGAAGAGAATTCACCCCTCTAGATGAAAATGGAGAACCTGATTTTGAATGTCTTGAAGCTTTAGATGTTGATTTGCTTAATCAGAATTTGATTGACTTATTCGATGGAAAAGAAGTAACAATCCCATCTTATGATTTTCATTCAGGAAAACAATTCTTTGATACAAAAAATAATATGATTTTAAATAAAAATGAAATCCTGATTATGGAAGGAATTCATGGTTTAAATGATCAATTAACACCAAAAATCCCACATGAAATGAAATTCAAAATATATCTTTCAGCATTAACACAATTAAATCTTGATGACCATAATAGAATTTCAACAAGTGATAACAGACTCATCAGAAGAATTGTTAGGGATTTTAATTTTAGAGGAAAATCTGCCGCAGGAACTATCTCTATGTGGCAAAGTGTTAGAAACGGTGAAATAAAACACATTTTTCCATTCCAAAATAACGCTGATGCCATTTTAAACACAGCCTTGGATTATGAACTTGCTGTTTTAAGAGTTTATGCGGCTCCTTTATTGAGGCAAATTAATCCAACAATGAAAGAATACACAGAAGCTACAAGATTATTAACATTCTTGGAAAACTTTGTAACAGTACCGTCAACTGCAGTTCCACCACGTTCCATTTTAAGAGAATTTATTGGCGTAAGTGCATTTAAGTACTAATTTTTTTAAATTTTAATGTAGCTAAATCATCAAATTCTTCAGATTCAAGAAATTCTTCATTTTTAACATATTCTTCTTGTTGTTTTTCTTTCAATTTTTCAAGAGCAGTTGTTTTCTGAATTATTTCTTGAAGTTTTTTTCTCTTTTCTTCGGAAACAATTTTTGCACTTGCAAGTTGTTTCAACAGTTCTCCTTTCTGATATTCAAGTAAATTATTAAATTTGCTCTCACTTATTATATCTTGAATATCAGTTGAATTTTTCATACTTTTTTTTGACTGTAAATATTGATTAGCAATTTGATTTAAATTATCTTGTATTGAATTTTCCACAGCAAGAGCTTTTCCTAGTTC
>JAAZCS010000383.1 GCA_012513125.1 Treponema sp.
AAAAGGGTTGGATTTAGTCAAAATGAGAAATAGTTCTTCTAATATAAGCAACGTTGACAAAATATATAGTTTAAATATTTTAACAAACAAAGGTACCAAAACCATTAATAGTATTGTTTCCAACAGCTCTAAGAATGATAACTATTCATGGATAGAACTCGATTGCTTTTTTAGACCATGGGCCATTTTATTTGATTCGTTTATCTCGGGGTATTTTGATTTGTTTCTTTTTTATATTAGCTACCACAGTTCTTTTGTACCAGATGGACAGTTTGAAAAATACTATTTTGAAGACTTTTACAGAAATGTTTTAGAAGAGAAATTCGGATTAAGGATTAAAAGAATCGAGTATTCTTCTGCGCAGGAAATGCATGAAAAACTTAAAGATGAAATCGATAATAATTCTCGTATATTAGTACCCATTGATCTTATTGGGTTAAGCTATAATCCCATGTACAAAAAAATGTCCCATGCCCATTATATGATAGTTAAGGGTTATGATTTTCAAAGAAATATCTATTTTACCCTCGATAATATGCACATTGACGGGGGAGCAAGCACATTGTACAAGGATTTTGTGATTAAATTCAATGAGCTTTATTATTTAAATATGCTTTACTTTAAAAACTACTCCTCCGCTGGTAAAGGCAGAAGGTATTTTTGGATCTTGGATAGAACAAAAAACACCTGCAAATCTAGACTTACAATATCAGATGTATTGTTGGAACACTGCGAACATTTTAAAAATGTTAATAAACACAAGACAACAATTAAATACATAGAGCAGGATTTGTTGAATGAAGTAGATATAGGTTCATATCAAATGAAATACCTAATTAGGCGTAAAAATTTTAAAGCTGTATATTATGACATTTTATTTAAGTTTCTCTCTAAATCTGGGGTCAAAGATGAACAACTCAATCGCCTTAAAAACCAAAGAATAAAACTGGAAGAAGGATGGAACCTGTTTATAAAAAAAGCAATGTATAAATCAGCCAAAAAAGATAAAAATTTTTCCGATTTACAACCCTTAATAGAAAATAATATTCGCAAAGAAAGGACCTTTAGAGACATATATATTGATATAACATCAAAACTTAAAATAGAAGGACTAGATGTCAATCAGACAATTCTCAACTTAAGTAATCATTTTGTCAAAAAAAACAACAACAATGCGATCATAATTGAAGAAGATGGCAAACTTCAAATAGTTCATTCCAGTAAAAATAAATACGATACGTGGATTACTGAAGACAATGCTCCACAGTTGTTGATTTTTCTAGATAGTAACGAAAACTTTTCTTTTGAGACAAAAGTCACGGTCACTAACAAAGTTGGTTATCCCTTTTTTTCTGGCATTATTGTTAAATTTGCTAGTGGAGTAAAACTTATGTTTGGGAATAATGAAAACCGAAAAGTTGTTGTCTTTTGTCCAGAAGATCAGAATTACTCATTGTACGAAAGAGCATATGCAGCCAATCATATCTATTTAAAAGTTGAAAGAAA
>JAAZCS010000384.1 GCA_012513125.1 Treponema sp.
AGTTAAAGGAACTGCGATGGCAAAACAACGCTTTGGTAAGCACATCATTACGACCTCAGTTGAGCATGCCGCTGTTCGTAACCCAACTGAACAGTTAAAGGAACTGGGCTTTGATGTGACTTACCTTCCCGTTGATAAGGAAGGGCGGATTATTTGGAGTTTTTATGCTTCAAATCAAGGAAACCCAGTAGAATTAGCAACAAAGGTTTTAATCGATTTATATTCACAGCTTCCAAAAGATGTTTATATTGCACGGTCTGTATCAACAGGATATGGAGAAGTTCTCTTTCAATCGGCATTTGGTGTTGATTCTGGAGAAGTTGAAACTATTACTCATTTTAGAGCTGCCGATTTTTTTGTCCCAGGTGTAGAATTCCTACTTGATATTGGTGGGCAAGATATGAAGTGTCTACGGATGAAAGACGGCGCTATAGTATCGATTCAGCTAAATGAAGCTTGTTCATCAGGGTGTGGCTCGTTCTTGGATAATTTTGCTAGAACTATGGGAATGGATATAAAGGAATTTAGTAATATTGCTCTTCTTGCAAAACGTCCAGTTGATTTAGGTAGCAGATGTACTGTTTTTATGAACAGCAGAGTTAAGCAGGCTCAAAAGGAAGGTTCTTCTGTTGCTGATATATCTGCAGGTTTGTCATATTCCGTTATAAAAAATGCTCTTTTTAAAGTTATAAAATTACGAAAAGCGAGCGATATTGGTTCAAAAGTTGTTGTTCAAGGTGGAACATTTAATAACAATGCCGTTCTCCGTGCTTTTGAAAAGATTGCCGGAGTTGAAGTGTTCCGTCCGGATGTTGCGGGCTTGATGGGTGCTTATGGTTCTGCATTGATAGCATATGACCAGTGGAGAGATTTAATTGCTCCAAAACCGGGCGAAAGCGAAGATGTTGTTCATGAAGTTCATTCAAATATTGCAACACTAAAAGATTTGGAATCATTTAAAGTTGAATTAGAATTAAAACGATGTGGGAAATGTCAGAACAATTGTTTATTGACAATCAATACATTTAAAACTCAAAAAGAAGAACGAAAATTTGTAACAGGAAATAGATGTGAAAAAGGTGCAGAAATTGGCGAAAATGTTCTTTCTGCAAGCGATAGACGACAATCTTTGGAAAAAGATGAAAAAATGCCAAATTTGTTTGATTGGAAATATAAAAGGCTATTTCATTATGTTCCAAGAAAGATTGAAGATGCACCAATGGGTGAAGTTGGAATTCCTCGTGTTTTGAATTTATATGAAAATTATCCGTTATGGTTTACTTTTTTTAATGAATTAGGATTTAGAGTAAGATTATCGCCACGTTCTTCAAAAAATATTTACGAAAAAGGTCTAGAAACAATACCTTCAGAATCGGTTTGTTACCCTGGAAAAATCAGCCATGGACATGTTGCGTCTTTAATTGAGTCTGGAGTTAAATTTATATTTTATCCTTGTGCTCCATATGAGTTGCAGGAGGATGCTGGTGCTGGAAATCATTACAATTGTCCTATTGTAACAAGCTATCCTGAGGTTTTAAGAAACAATGTTGATGAACTTCGTCAAGATAATTCAATTTTGTATATGAATCCATTCTTGACAATTTATGACAAGGAACGTCTTGGTGAACGCTTATGTGAAGAGTTACTCCCAAAATTTCCAAAATTAACAAAAGAGCAGATTTATGATGCAGTGGAAAAAGCTTGGAATGAGCAAGAATCTTTCCGTGAAGAAGTTCGCCAAAAAGGTGAAGAATCACTTGAAGAAATTATAAGAAAAGGTGGTAGCGGTGTAGTTCTAGCTGGAAGACCTTATCATTTAGATCCAGAAATCAATCATGGAATTCCAGAGATGATAAACGGATTGGGGCTTGCCGTATTCACAGAAGATAGCGTAGCTCATTTGGGAAAAATTG
>JAAZCS010000385.1 GCA_012513125.1 Treponema sp.
AATTATTTCTTACAAAGCGTGATTTTACTGAAGTTGCAAAATATAAAAAAAGCAAATCAATAAAATGAAGTGCACCCCAGAAGTTAGACAAAAACTAATTTTTGGAGGTGCATTTTTTTAGTTCACTTATTTATTTCTATTGTAAGAATTAGTTATATTTAATTGATTTCTATATTTTGTAACTGTTCTTCTAGAAATTTTTATCCCTTTTTCATTCAATATTTCTGCAAGTTTTAAATCAGAGATATTTCCACTTTCATTCGCTAAAATATCACTAATTGATTTTTTTATTGATTCCGCAGAAACATCTCTTCCCACTTCAGACGAAATTCTTGATGAAAAAAAATAACTTGCTGGAAACAAACCAAAATCTGTTTCAAAATATCGACTATCTTTTTTACTTGTCATTCTCGATACTGTCGATTCGCTTATATCCAAAACTTCAGCAATATCTCGTCGTGTAAGAGGATTAATATTTCCTATTCCTTTTTCAAAAAAATCCTTTTGAGCATTAACGATTGCACAACCTAGTAAAACAATTGTTGATTGCCTATAAGCTAGATTTCCAATAAAACTTTTTGCATTATCGATGCATTCTATTCTGTATTTTTCAAATTCTTTACTTTGATATTTCTTTTGAAAATCTTTTGAAATTCCAACTTCGGGAATATCATCATTATTCAGCGTTACTTCAAAATGAAAATCTGATCCATCAAAAACAAGCCCTTTTGCATAATTGTCTTCTTTTACTGAACCCGGTTTTCTCTTAATTTTTAATACTATATCTGGTTTTTCGAAATCTTCATTATTTGTGTCAAAAACAAATTCTGAAGCAGGATGAGGATTCAATTTTAAAATATATTTTACAGAAGATTCAACTTCTTCAATTGTTACGTTTATTTTATCAAGTGCTATTTCACCCGAGAATTTCTTTTTATGATAATCGTTTTTAAACTGACTTAATTTTTTAATTATTTTTTCAGGTACTGGAGGATTTAACAAATCAAGATGTCCGTTCAGAATAAACAAAGTTAGCTCGGATGCATTTCCATCAATTTTTGCTTGAACAAAAAGGCTTTCCTCTAATGTTTTACAGCAAATTCCAACAGGATCCATATGTTGAATACGATTTATACATTTTTCGATAAGTCTTTCATTTTGCAAAGGACGTTTCTTGTCTAAAAGAGCTTTTGGCGAGAGCATTGAGCCATAACAACCATTTTTGTCTAGATTATAGATTAACGCTTTTGATAAATCATATTCATCTGTGGAAAGATTAAGTAAATTCAATTGACTAATGAGATGTTGTTGCAAAGTTTCACCTCTACTTTCTTTGCTCTCTAAAATCTGTTGAAAAGCATCTGCTTTCTGTGAATTTGAATATGATGTTGAATATTTTTCTAAATCTTTTGATCTTTGCGAAAATGAATTGATAGCATTATTTTTTATATCTGATGTAATTTCCAGTGCAGGATTTTCACTGAGATTTCGAGAAATTTCACTTCGCAAATCTTTCGAACCCATTCTAAGAAGACGTACCGCTTGTATTTGCCGTTGAGAAAGTCTAAATGTTTGTTGCTGAGATTGCGAAAGATTCTGTCTAAACTCAAAATCATTTTCCATATTATTAGAATTGTAGCATAATTTATTTGTAAACTGTATACTCTCTTCTATGAAAAAATTTGAAGAATTAGGAATTAGGATTCCTGAAATTTTATTGCCAAAAACAATTGATTTAAAGACATGGCCGGTAATTGCTTGCGATCAATACACCCAAGACAAAGAATATTGGAATGAAGTTGAAAAAAATGTAGCAAATAATCCTTCGACATTAAATTTGATTTTGCCAGAAGTTTATTTAAATGATTCTTCAAAGGAAAATAGAATCTCACAAATTCATGAAACAATGAAAAAATACATTTCATCCAATATCTTTGATTCTCCCAAAAGTGAATTTATTTATATAGAACGAAAAACGGCATTCAACAGGACAAGAAAAGGGCTTGTAGCCTTAATTGATTTAGACACTTACGAGTGGAAACCATTCAGCAAAGCAAATATTCGAGCTACAGAAGCTACAATTGTTGAAAGAATTCCTCCGCGAATGAAAATCAGAAAAGGTGCTCCACTTGAACTTCCTCACATAATGCTTTTAGTTGACGATAAAAATGATGTTTTAATTGGCAAAATTGGAGAAAGTGTAAAAAAAAGTAATCCTGTTTACGATGGAAAATTGATGAGCAATGGCGGATCAATTACAGGATGGGCAGTTTCTTCAGAAAAAGATTTATCAACTCTCAATCAATCACTAAACATAATTGCAGATAAAAATAGACAAGAAGACGGTTCAACATTCTTGTTTGCAGTAGGAGACGGAAATCACTCTTTAGCTACGGCAAAAGCAGTTTGGGATTAATATAAAAAAGAATTACAAAAAAACAATGTCCCTGAAAACAAAATCAACGAAAGCCCCGTAAAATTCGCCTTAGTTGAAATTGTAAACATTTATGATAAAGGATTAACCTTTTAACCAATTCATAGAGTCATTTTCAACATTGATTCATACAAACTGATTAAGTTCATTTCAAATAAACTTAATGCTTCAATTAAGGAAACAAATTCCGCAAAGGAACTTAAACAACTTGTAGAAATTTCAACTGCAAATTTTGGTTTTATTTTTGTTCAAGACAATAAAACAAAGTTTATTTTACTTGAAACAAATATCAAAGAACTTGCAGTGTCAAAATTACAACCTGAAATAGATGAATATATAAAAACTAATACAACTTCTACAAAAAAAATTGAGATTGACTACATTCACGGAGCAGATGAAGTTATATCACTTGGCGAAAAACAGAATTCTCTTGGTGTTCTTTTGCCTCCAATAGAAAAAGAAAGCTTCTTCGAAACAATTAGTACCCTTGGAACTCTTCCTAGAAAAAGTTTTTCAATGGGAGAAGCCGATGAAAAAAGATTTTATCTGGAATGCAGAAAACTTTTTAGCAATTAGAAATAATTTCAATTAAGATTTTTCCAAAACTTTCAGCTTTTGCAGACCCAATTCCATAAACATTCATTAACGACTGTTTTGAATTGGGTTTTTTGTTTGCTAAATCTATCAATGTTTTATCACCAAAAATAACATATGGGGGAACATTCAAGTCCTCTGATTTTCTTTTACGCCATTTCTTCAGCTCTTCAATTATTTTTTCATATTTTTCATCCCCTGCAACACCACTATCAGCTAAATTTTGTTCACCTTTTTTATGAATAATAAACTCGGCTCTCTTAGTCTTAACATTTCTTGAGTAATTTATATTAGTAGAATGAATTTCTATGGGTAAGAATATCCTTTCCCTTGTAGCTAGGAACTCTCTGCCTTTTGATGTTATTTCTAAAATGTGATAATCACCTTCTTTCCGTAAATAATTTTGCAAAATCAGCAATTCTATAAGCTCAAACCATTCATCCTTTCCAAGCTCTTTTCCAATTCCCCAAGTGGAAATCATATTGTGACCATTTTCCAAAATCCGTTTTTGACGAGAACCCAACAGAATATCAATAATATACGTTGCTCCAAATTTTTCTCTTGTACGAATAATACAACACAATAATTTTTGAACAGGAATAGTCGCATCACAATTAGTCTTTTCCCCATTCAAACATATATCGCAACAGCATTCTTTAGTTTTTTCAGACGGGATATATTCTTCATTAAAATACTTTAAAAGAGTCTTTCTTCTACACTGTGTTGAAGTAGCAAATGAAATCATATTATTAAGCAAGATTTCTGCTTTTGAACTATCGTACATATCTGTAAAAAAGTATTTTATTTTATGAATATCGCCTGGACTATACAGAAGAAGTGCATACGAAGGAAGCCCATCTCTACCCGCTCGACCAATCTCTTGGTAATATTCTTCCAGCGATTTGGGTAAATCAAAATTAATTACATATCGCACATTTGGTTTATCAATTCCCATTCCAAAAGCTACTGTTGCTACAATTATCTGAACTTGATCTTTTATAAATAAATCCTGATTTTTTTGCCTCATTTCATCTGTTAACCCAGCATGGTAACTGACTACTGAATATCCAAGCCTATCAAGTTTTTCAGTCAATTCATCTACTTGTTTTCTTGAAAAACAATAAATAATTCCACTTTCATCCTGATGATCTTTTAGACATTCCAAGACTTGATCAACTGGATTCTTTTTTGCTTTTACATCCAAAAAAATATTGCTTCGATTAAAACTTGAAATAAAAATAGTCGGCTTTTTTAGTCTCAAATTTTTTATTATATCTTGCCGCACTTGAACAGTTGCTGTTGCAGTCAGTGCTAACATAACACTATTAGGAAACAATTGTCTTATCGAAAAAATTTCCATATAGTTTGGTCTAAAATCATGTCCCCATTCACTAACACAATGTGCCTCATCTACAGTGATACAGCTTACTTTCAATTCAGAATTAGCAAAAATGTCTCGAATTCGTTTTGTTGCCAGTCCTTCTGGTGAAACATATACAATTTTAATTTTACCATTTCTGATATTTTCTGTAGCTTTTGTATATTCTGTTGGTGATAAAGTACTATTTAAAAAGACAGATTCTATACCGGCAGAAACTAATGCTTCTACTTGATTTTGCATTAATGAAATTAATGGGGATACGACTATTGTTATTCCATCCAAAATCAACGCTGGAATTTGATAGCAAATTGATTTTCCACCACCAGTTGGCATTATAGCCAAAACATCATTTCCTTTTAGAACTTCTTCAATTATTTCTTTTTGATATGGTCTAAATGAATTATACCCAAAAACAAGCTTTAAAACTTTTTCGGGATTCTCATCAACAAATGTATTTGCAAATATTTTCACATATTTATTATAACAGTGTAAATGCACTTGAAAAACCCCAATCTTTTTGTTATATTATAACTCACGCCGGAGTGGTGAAATGGTAGACACAACAGACTCAAAATCTGTCGCGAGCAATCGTGTATGAGTTCAAGTCTCATCTCCGGTAATTTTTTATAATTCAGGAACTATTCCATTACATAGTTTTCTGAACTCGATAGCTTCTTCTAAGTGCTGTTCCTTTATTTTCATACTTTCATCAATATCTGCGATTGTTCTTGAAATCTTTATACAGCTAGAGGTGGCTCTTGGTGAAAAACCATATCTAGAAGTAGCTTTTTCAATCAATTTTTTACAATTACTTGATAATTCACAATGAATCTGAAGTTCATTTGGTGTTAGATTTGCATTTTTATAACACTGTCGATTTCTTTGAAAATTAATAGCTTTTGCAATCCCTGCTCTAATCTCTTCTGTTGTTCTTAAACTATCTCTCTGCGAAAAATTTCCACTCGATTCATTTTCAACATAAACACGAATATCTACTCTATCTAATAAAGGGGCCGAAAACTTTTTCCAATATTGTTCAATACTTCTTGCACTACATAAACAAATTTTAGTTTTTGACCCAAAATTTCCACACGGACATGGATTTACAGCCATCATCAATTGAAATCGTGCAGGAAAAACAGTAGATCTCCCTGCTCTGCAAATAGTAATACTTCCTGTTTCTAGAGGAACTCTAAGCATCTGAAGAACTGATGTTTTGAACTCTGAAGCTTCATCCAAGAATAAAACACCATTATGTGCTAACGAAATTTCTCCCGGTCTACAATTTACGCCACCACCACAAATTCCTTCAATTGAAGCTGTTTGATGGGGCATTCTGAATGGAGGAATTCTAATTAGTGATTCTGAAGGTTTGATTAAACCTGCCAATGACCATATTCTTGTAACCGATTGGGATTCTTCCAGTGTTAATACAGGATTAATTGCTGGAAACTTCTGAAATCCCATTGTTTTTCCACAACCAGGAGAACCAACAGCCATAATATTATGACCTCCTGCAGCAGCTATTTGCAAACCTCTGATTAATTCTTTTTGCCCTTTTAATTCACTATATTCATATTCAGAATTAATCTTTGGAAAAAAAACATTTTCGACATTATCACAATCAAAAGGAATAAAATTGTCTCCATCTGAAGCATCTTTTGAAGAATACAAGTCCGCGTTTTTTAACGCAGCATAGGCGTTTTCAAGGGAATCAGCACCATAAACCACGGCGCCAGAAACCTCTCTTGCTTCATCTGCATTTTGAATCGGCACAACACAACGAAAAATCCCGCAACTAACCGCTGTAGAAACTGCAGCATGAATTCCTTTTACACTACGCAACTTTCCCGACAGTTCCAACTCTCCCATAACCAGAACCGGGCCGTCAACAAACCTATCTTCACCTTTCACAGACGAATTCGCTTTCAACACACTCAGTGCAACCGGTAAATCAAAACCAGCTCCTTCCTTGCGTAAATCAGCGGGCGACAAGCTTATCAATACTCTTTCTTGCGGAAACTCAAAACCAGAATTTCGTATAGCAGCATGCATTCTTTCTCTTGACTCTTTCACCGCACCATCAGCTAATCCAACAATATCAACCGCTGGTATACCTCTCCTTAAGTCTACCTCAACAGCAACAAGTGAGCCTTCATACCCAAAGGGGGAAAAAGAATAAATCTGCATAAAACACTCCAAAAGGAAACAATTTCTTCCTTACAATAATATTGTTTTAATTGCATCTTTTCGGAATGATTTAAATTTATTTTTTTGCTAAAGCAGGAAGAAGTTCATTAAACCAAAATGAATCATCAATTTTTTTATCTTTGCAGGTATGTCCTAATTTTCTATCAAAACGAATCTTTTCTCCATGAAAATCACTGCCTGCTGTAATAAAAAGACCTAACGAACGTGCCAACTCATCCAATCTATAACATTCGGCTCTTCTTGCCCCTGGATGGTAAGCTTCCAAACCTTTTAAACCTCTATCTTTCAAATCTTTAATAAAATCTGGCATCTTGCTCCAAGATAAAAACAAAGACATAGGATGAGCTAAAACAGGCACGCCACCAGAATCATTTATTGATTGAATAGCCTCATTAAAATCTGCACCTTTCATATCTACATAACAAGAACGACCTTTCGCAAGATATTGATCAAACGCCTGTTGTCTTGTTTTCACAATCTTCATTTTTACTAATTCTTCTGCAATATGAGGACGACCAATAACTGTATTAGAAAAATCTTTTTGCAATGTTTCTAAATCTAACTTTATTCCTTTTGATTTTAATTTCTGCAAAATTTCTTCATTTCTTAATGTTCTGTTTGACAATACACCTGAAGTTAATTTTTTGAGTGAATCTGAATTTGATTTAAGTCCCAATCCTAATAAATGAAATTCACAACCGGGTCGATTTATTGAAATTTCGATTCCTCTTACAAACAAAATGCCAAGTTCTTTTGCTTTTTTTTCACCTTCTTCTAATCCTTCTGTTGTGTCATGATCAGTTATCGCTATCAAGGATAATTTTTTTTCATAGGCTTTTTCTACAATTTCCGAAGGCGTATACTGACCGTCTGATGCAGTTGTGTGAACATGTAAATCTATCATCAGAATAGAATAGCATAATTCAATTTGTTATGATATACTTACCAAAATATTGTTAAAAGAGTAAAATGTTTCTGCATTATTCTCAAATAATGCTAGCCTAAGGAGAAATAAAAACAATGCCTAAAGCGATGTTATATACAAAGGGTTCTATTATCTATTTTGAAGGTGATCATGATGAACGTATTTTTATCATGCAAAAAGGAACTGTTCTTTTATCTAGCACAGATATTGAAACTGGTCAGCCTATTGTAGAACAAATTAAAAGTGGAGAATTCTTTGGAGTAAAATCTGCCCTAGGTCATTTTACAAGAGAAGAAACAGCTACAGTTCTTGCTCCAACAGTTGCAGTCGCTCTTACAATAGCAGAATTTGAAAACCTTTTTTGTAACAATCAGCAATTAATTCTAAAAATGTTACGCGTTTTTTCAAATCAACTAAGACAAATTCATCGTAAATCAGAATCAATTTTAAATAACATACAAGAAGATCAACAATCAGGAATGCTAGCAGTCGCAAAAAGTTTTTATGACAATGAACAATATCGTTCTTGTTGCGATATTTATTTGAAATTCTTAAAAAGATATCCGGATACACCACAGAAAGAAGAAATTGCTAAACTTTATTCTGAATCAAAACTAAGAGCTCAAAAAATGAGCATGAAACAAAATCTTTCTGAAAAAACCGAGAACACCGACATAAACACCAACGTTCTAAAATTATTTAATCTGCCTGCTTTTGAACGCTTTGCAAAAGAATATGAACCAGGACAAGTAATTATTTCAGAATATGAATCAGGTGATACTTTCTATCTCATTCAAGATGGAAAAGTTCAACTTGTAAAATGCGTAAATGGTGTTACCAAAAATCTTGATATACTAAAACATGGTGAATTTTTTGGAGAAATGGCAATTCTTGATAGTTCTCCACGTTCTGCAACATGTGTCGCAATTGGTGATGTTAAATGTCTAGAATTCAACAAAGAAAACTTTTCGCTTCTTGTAACCGGAAATCCACAAATTGCATTGATTCTTTTAAAATTATTCTGCAAAAGAATTAATGATCAAAAGCGTAGATTTAGAATTCTTGTTACAAAAGATTTACAGGCAAAACTTGCAGATGTTTTCCTTATGCTAGACGAAATGAACCCTGTTCAGAACACGGCTGACAAACAAAGAAAGTTCTATGTTACAATTGCTGACTTAGCACATTGGGCTGGACTTTCACAAGAAGTAACCCGTGATGAAGTAAATAAATTAGTTGAAAAAAGAAAGATTGAAGTTTTTGATAACTACATCATGATTTCCAACATTCTTGACATGAAAAGAACATACGACACAAGAACTGGAAACATCAACAAATAAAGCCAACTCCCGGACTTGAACCGAGTACCTGCTCGTTACGAGGGAGCTGCTCTACCAGGTGAGCTAAGTTGGCTTGAATTAGATAATTTTAGCGAAAGAACCTTTTACTGTCAATTTACCGTTTTATTAATTCAATAGGCTATTATGAGTATAACGCTTGATTGGTCTGATTTTCCAGAAAAGTATGACAATCCATTATTACTAACAAAGATTTTTTTCTCACCTTCAATTGATGACAAGTTAAATCAGTCTCATCTCTTGATAAAAGGCGATAATTATCCTTCGTTGCAACTGCTAAATCAG
>JAAZCS010000386.1 GCA_012513125.1 Treponema sp.
AAATAAATCTTTTTATATAACATCATTTGGATTGGATGTAAAAGAGTTAACTTTTTATATTAAAAATTTTAAATTAAATATTATTGGAGATGGAATAGGTAAAATGGCTACGAAAAGTGAGAATTGGCTTGAAGTAAAAAGCTTAAAAGAAGCGTATAAACCATATTTTGATTATTTTGGTTTGGCTGTTGAGTATGACAATGAGTTCAGTAAGAGTGAAGTTCAGAAAGGCGTAAAGTATCATGCTGATTACATAACAATGGGAAATGATTTTAAACCGGATTTTATTTTTAATTGGCAAAAACCTTCAACTATGAAAGATTTTGTAGCAGAAAATGGAAAAAAATATAAAGTGCCTGATAATATGCCAAATTATAGGAAAATGCCAGAAATCTTGGAGGCTGCAAAGAAAAACGGGTTGAAGTTGCGTGGTCATGTTTTGGTATGGCATAGTCAGACTCCGGAGTGGTTTTTCAAAAAGAATTACAATGAAAAAGCTGATTTTGTTTCATCTGATGAAATGAATGCTCGTATGGAATGGTACATAAAAACAGTTCTTCAATATGTAAATGATTGGGAAAAAAATAATAACAACAATGAAAGAATAGTAAAAGTGTGGGATGTTGTGAATGAGGCTTGCTCTGATAATGCAACTGAAACAAAATGGCTTAGAGAAGACAGTAATTGGTATAGAATTTATCAAAGTGATGAATTTATAGTAAATGCTTTTAGATATGCTAATAAATATGCACCGAAAGAGGTAGAACTTGTTTATAATGATTACAATTCTTATATTGGATCATCATCGACAACAACAGGAAAAAATAGTGCAATCATAAAAGTGATTGATGCTATTCAAAAAGCTCCGGATGCAAGAATTGATGCTGTTGGTATGCAAACGCATGTAAAGATTGATTTTCCTTCTGTAACAGGTGCCGATAGTTTTGAAACAGCTGTAAAAAGATTTGTTGATAAAGGTTTGAATGTTCAAATAACAGAAATGGATGTTGCAAATGGCGAAAATGCATATAGTCCAATAATGCTAAGACAAAAATATAATGAATATTTTAAGATGTTTATAAAAAACAGAAAAACTTCTTCAAAAAAAGGAATAGAAGGAATTACTTTTTGGGGTCTTTTGGATGAAAAAACGTGGTTGAATTATCTTCAACAGTATAAAGGAAAAACTCAATATCCATTATTATTTAATGGTAATTATATTTGTAAACCAGCATTTTATGGTGTTTTAGAAGCTGCCGAAAATAAATAAGCATTACTAAAATAGAATGAATGAAAATCCAATGAGGAGAATATCTTTGTTGGATTTTTTTTATTGAGGAGAATAAATGATTCAGGTGATATTGACAAAAAAATTATTGATGATATCATTGTGATATCATATTGAAATGTATGATTGTTTTAGGAGATATTTATGGAAGAAAAAATTTTACATAAGAAACAAAATGGTTTGTTGGTGTTAATAATCACAATATTGTTATGGGTGGCCTTTATTCCAGTGGCTGTATGTAGTGCAATTTATATGGAAGAAGCATATTCGACTGTTGGATTTGTAATTTCAACAGTGCTTATGATTATATCAATATTAGTACTTTCATTTGGGTGGATTCCATTATTGGGATTGAGAATTATTAAACCTCAAGAGGCTTTGGTAATAACTCTTTTTGGAAAATATATTGGCACATTGAAAAATGAGGGTTTTTATTTTGTGAATCCTTTTAGTTCTTCAATAAATCCTGCAGATAGAACAAAGCTAAATCAAAGTGGAACTACTGTAAACTCACAAATGATTGAAAGAACTTCAACAACATCAACAGCAAGTGTTCCTCGAAAACAAATATCATTAAAGATTATGACTTTGAATAATAATGTTCAAAAAATTAATGATTGTTTAGGAAATCCGATTGAGATAGGAATAGCAGTAATGTGGCGCGTTGTTGATACTGCAAAGGCTGTATTTAATGTTGATAATTACAAGGAATATTTATCGTTACAATGTGATAGTGCTTTAAGAAATATCGTTCGCCTTTATCCGTATGATGTTACGCAGAATGTTGACACAACTGGAGATGGAAATTCAGATGAAGGAAGCTTACGTGGTTCAAGTGAAGTTGTTGCTCAAAGAATCAAAGAGGAGATTCAAGGTAAAGTTACAGAAGCTGGTCTAGAAATTGTTGAAGCAAGAATTACATATTTAGCTTATGCTACAGAAATTGCAGCTGTAATGTTACAAAGACAACAAGCTGCAGCAATAATTGATGCTAGAAAGATGATTGTTGAGGGTGCTGTAAGTATGGTTGAAATGGCATTGGATAGATTGAATAAAAATAAAGTTGTGACTTTTGACGAAGAGCGAAAGGCTGCCATGGTGTCGAACCTGCTTGTTGTATTGTGTGGTAATAAAGATGCACAACCTGTGGTGAATTCAGGAAGCTTATACTAAAATATGGAAAAAATTGACGCTACAAAAAAACAAATTCCTTTACGTTTATCTTCTTCGCTTTATGATTCAATTGCAGCTTGGGCAACGGATGATTTTAGGTCAGTAAACGGACAGATAGAGTATTTGCTTACAGAATGCGTTAGGCAGCGTAAAAAGAACGGAAAATATGTTCCAGAAAATATAAACTCCAACCTTGAAAATTAGTGAATCTTAAGATTGGAGAAAAGTTCTAACAAAGTTTTAGTATTCTAAACCAAAATGGGGGAATATCAATTGAAAGGTGTTCTTGTTTGATTGAAAAAGTTCCTCCATTTTTTAAATCAAATGCTTGTCCATTTAATCCAGAGCAGGGAATATCTAAATTAACTGAATCTTGTTTTAAATTAAGAAGCACGATTATTTTTTCATTTTCAAATGTTCGAAGAAATCCCAGTTGTCCATTTGAAATAAAAATTTCTTTATAATCACCATAGCGTAATGCTGTTGTTGCACGGCGTATTTCAGATAATTCTTTAATTTCTTCACATAGTCCATTAACTTGAGGGTTTTGTGATATTTGTTCAATATTGAATTCTTGCCGAACAGCTTCATCTCCGCAATCTTTTTTTGCATGAACACCCCATTCGCTACCATAATAAATAGACGGAATTCCTGGCATTGTAAAAAGAAGTGCATAAAGTAGAAAGAGTCTTTGGGCGCCATTTACAGAAGAAGCAACTCTGTCTGTGTCATGATTGTCAGCAAAATTATATAAAGGAATATTTTTGTAAATTCCATTTGAGCCAAATTGTCTGTTTAAGGCATATGCAATTTCGTAATAGTTTTCTTCATTTAGACTGGAGTAAAGTCCTTTGTAGCATTCATAATTTGTGGCAGAATGAAGCATATTCTTGTTTGCAATTTTATTGTAGTCTCCATGAATCATTTCGCCTAATAACCAGAAATTCTCTTTTTTTTGTTTGCATATATGCGAAATTTCTTGTAGAAAATTCTTATCGATGCAGTAAGCTACATCAAAGCGAATTCCATCAATATCAAAGTTGTCAATCCAGTAGGACGCGGCGTCGAACAAATGATTTTTTACATTAGGATTTTGTAGATTCAATTTTACTAAATCAAGGCATCCTTCCCATCCTTCATAAGAAAAACCATCATTGAATTGATTATTGGAATTAAAATCAAGATAGAACCAATCTTTATATTGCGAATTTTCGTGGTTTTGGATGACGTCTTTAAAAGCCCAAAAACTTCTTCCGACGTGGTTAAAAACTCCATCGACAATGACGCGGATATTTTTTTGATGAAGAGTTGAAACTAGATTTTTGAAAACATGATTTGTGCCAAGTCTTCTATCAATCCAAAAATAATCTGCTGTATCATAACCGTGATATGTTGATTCAAAAAGTGGTCCAAAGTAAATTGCGTTAATTCCTAAAGATTCAATGTGATTTAACCAGTTTTCATTTAATTTTTGCAAACGATTAATCGGTTTTGTTTCTGTGTAATAATCGTGTCGTCCTGCTGTGTTGTTTTTGTATAAAGCTCCACAAAAACCGAGTGGGTAAAAATGATAAAAAATAGCGTCTCTGTAATCAGTAATCATAATAATCTCCTAGTTATATACTGGTATGTATAATAACCAAGCTAACGTAATACTCTTAGCTTGGTTTAATTATTTATGCATAGATTCCATGCATAAATTGATGGACAATTTTGTGGGCAAGTTCATCGGAAAGTTCTTCTTCTTTTCTAAGCCATAATTCAATAGCAGCATTTACAATTGCAATAAAAGACCATGTTAGAAAAGTTTCTTTTGTTTGGATATTAGTGTGAACTTTTGCAAAAGAGAGGAACGCATCTTTTATGATATTTCGTTGTTCCGCAATGTAAATTGATGATATTCGGGCTGTATTTGATGAAGGAGGTGCAGATGTTATATCTAGAATCAATTGATAGAAAAGTGGATTATTTTTAGCAAAGTCGAAATAACAAAGAACAATATTTTTGAGTGTGGCGTAAACATCTTCAAAATATTCATCTGGAATTGCACTATATTCGCAAGCAGTTTTTGTTGAGGAATTCAAAATATTAAAATATCGCTCAAGGATGGCTGAAAAAAGCCCTTCTTTGCTACCAAAAAAATAGTAAAGTGACGGTTTTGTAATTCCCGCCATTTGTGTTATTTCATTAATTCCAACTCCGTCAAAACCATTTTTAGCGAACAGTTCGAGGGATGCGAGTAGAATATTTTCTTTACTAGTTTGTCTTTCCATATGGTTAATATATACCGAACGTTATATAGAGTCAAGTCGTTTTTTAAGAGTATTGCTTGAAAAATTGTATTGTTATAGTTAAATTTAGAGGACTCGGGTTGACTGCTAGAAATCGCGTTTTGGCTGTCTGAGATTCCACCTTGCATATCCGTGGTCTCGCTATATTTTATTGTTGCTTTATTTTGTATGCATGTGATTGAATAAATGAAGTTTTTAAAATCTGAAAAGGTGTTACAGTTTAACGTATAATATATCCATTTTCCTTCTTTTCTAGATGTTACAAGGTTGCAGTCACATAATATTTTCATGTGATGAGATAAAGTTGGTTGTGTGATATTAAATTTTTCTAAAAGCTTGCATGCACATTTTTCACCTGTTGTAAGACTTTCAATTATTTGTAGCCTGTTTGAATCACCGAGAGCTTTACATATTTGTGAAGCAGTTTCATTATTCATTTTATTACTCCCTTTTTTATTAGATAGATAAACGTCTATATGAGTAATGTAGGAGATATATAGATGAATGTCGATATGAAAATAGGTCGTTTTTTGCTACAAAATAAACTTGCCAATAAAAAAAAATTTTACATAAAAAAAGTTTTATTCTTCAACCAAATTTTGATTACTATTTAACTGTTGTTCTAGCCACATTTCTTTAGTTATTGGCTTTAATTCTGGAGTTTCGTTAATACTTTTTAAAAAACTAACTTTTTTTTACATTTACTGCATCTTCATGTTTTGTATAATCACATTCAAGTAACACTTGTGTTTTACAATAATAATTTTCAAATTCACTTGTTTCAAATGAGAAATATCCAATATCTTCTGAATAAGCATTTATTTTATATCATCTCCAGGTTGAATAGACCATGAGTGATAAAAAAAATTTTCTTTACCAAATATTTCAGATAGCTGTTCCGCTATTGGTTCAATCACAACTTTGTCATTTAATTCTGTGTTATAGTAAGTAAAAGGAGTTTTTATGACTGCCGGGTGTTTCCGCTGTGACGGGGATTGTAACCATTCAGGCTGTGTAAAGCGCATACCTGTATTTGCTTCCCTTTCTCAAAGCGAATTAGA
>JAAZCS010000035.1 GCA_012513125.1 Treponema sp.
AAATTACCAAATAAGTAAATATCATGATAACTTTTAATGAAAAAACAAACACTTTTAGATTAGAAACACCAGTTTCAACATACGCAATAAATATTAGCGATGGCTATGTTGGTCATGCATATTTTGGTAAAAAAATCGGCATTGATGATAACTTGACATATTTGACAAGAACAGAGGAACCTCCTTATACTCCATCAAAAAACTTACGTGAAATGCATTCATTCTTAGATTGTTTTCCTCAAGAAATGCCAACAGATGGACTTGGCGACTTTAGAGAAAGTGGATTGGCTATCAGTTCTGAAAAAGGAAACAATGGTATTTGCCTAAAATATAAAAAACATTAAATCTACAAAGGTGCACCTTCAATTCCAGATTTACCGTGTGTTTTTGCTAATAAAGAAGATTGTTCAACTTTGGAAATTACAACAGAAGATTCTGTATTAAATGTTCAAGTTGTATTAATTTATGTAGTTTTCAATAATATTGACTGTATAGTTCGCTCTACAAAAATCACAAATTTAAGTAAAAAGAATATTTCAATAAAAAAAGCACTTTCTCTTTCATTTGATATGGATAATGATGATTTTGATGTTATTACACTTCATGGTTCATGGGCAAGAGAAAGACATATTTGCCGTCATTCTCTTCATTTGGGAAAACAAGGTGTTGTATCAATGCGTGGCGAATCAAGCCATCAAGAACATCCATTCATGGCAATCACATCAAAAAATGCAAGTGAAAACGAAGGTTTAGTATATGGAATGAATTTCATTTATTCTGGAAACTTCATAGCAGATGCTCAGTTGAATCAATTTAATTCTGTTAGACTGTTAATGGGAATAAATCCAGAGAATTTCTGCTGGCAATTAAAAGAAAACGAGTCATTTTACACCCCTCAAGCTGTTTTAACTTTCAGCGACAAGGGACTAAACGGTATGAGTCAAGCATTTCATAATCTGTACAGAAACCATCTTATCAGAGGTGAATATAAAAATAAAATAAGACCAATACTTATAAATAATTGGGAAGCAACTTACTTTAACTTTACAACGGAAAAGCTTTTAGACATTGCAAAAGAAGCCTCAAAAAGAGGAATTGAAATGCTTGTAATGGATGATGGTTGGTTTGGCAAAAGAAATAGCGACAATTGTTCACTTGGCGACTGGTTTGTAAATGAAGAAAAAATTAAAGGCGGACTAAAACATCTTGTTGAAGAAGTAAACAAATGTGGATTAAAATTCTGAATTTGGTTTGAGCCAGAAATGATATCGCCTGATAGCGACATTTTTAGACTACATAATGACTGGGCAATACAAATCCCTGGACGAACACCTGGAATGTCAAGAGAACAGTATGTTATGGATATAACAAGAACAGAATGTTTTGATTATGTATATTCGTGTATTTCAAAAATAATGCATTCAGCAAATATAGAATATATAAAATGGGATATGAACAGACAACTTTCAGATATAGGCAGTGTTCTTCTAGATGAATCACACATTGGTGAATTCTATCATAGATATGTTTTAAGCGTATATAAAATGCAAGAAAAATTATGCACAGAGTTCCCTCATCTTTTATTGGAAAATTGTTCTGGTGGTGGTGCAAGATTTGATGCTGGAATGCTTTATTACAGCCCACAGATTTGGTGTTCAGATGATACTGATGCCATTGAACGCCTAGAAATTCAAGAAGGAACTGCCTTAATCTACCCGCTTTCTGCAATTGGTTCTCACGTTTCTGTATGTCCAAATCATACTTGTGGAAGAGTAACACCTTTCAAAACTCGTGGATATGTCGCAATGTCTGGAACTTTTGGATATGAATTAGACATTACAAAATTGTCAGAAGATGAAAAAAACATGATTCCTCATCAAATTGAATTATATAAAAAGTATAATGATTTGGTAAGAAATGGAGATTACTTCAGAATCGCCTCATATTCTATAAATAACGAATTTGATTGTTGGGCATCAATTTCAAAAGACAAGAAAAAAGCGATTATCACTTTTGTACAAGTTTTGAATCATCCAAATTATAAAAGCAGATTTATTAAACTTTTTGGGCTAGACGAAAATAAACTTTATGAAATTTCTTATCCTGATGAACAATATAATCAAACAGCAAATGAAATTCTAAGCGGAAAGACACTTATGAATGCTGGTCTTTGCATAAAACGTCCATGGGGTGATTTTGAAAGCAAACTTATCTATCT
>JAAZCS010000387.1 GCA_012513125.1 Treponema sp.
GTCTTGCCATTTTCATGAAGTTCAACAATTTGCTTTTTGAACTCTTCTGTGTACTTTCGTGGTTCTTTTTCCATGTTACTTTTCCTTTTTATAAGATATTATGTAACATTTTCTGTGTCCACTAAGTTATACTAGCTTCAGTATGTCCAAACAAGCATAGTGTTTATTCTGAGAATTATCCATTTTCTCGTCCAAAAGGAATTACAAGGGCAGATCAAATTTCACAGATTTTTTCAGATATAAATGTTCCTTTTGTGTATTCTCGTGATTATTTGGTTTCCAAAAAAGCAGAAAATAAATATCCTTTGTATTATGAAACTGATACACATTGGAATTCTCTAGGTGCATTTTATTCTTTTGAAGAAATTTTGCCGAAAATTCAAAATCAATTTCCAAATATAGCACTACCAAAAATTGATTATGAAATGAATGTAAATTATAGTGAAACTGCAGGAGATATTTTGCCAATGCTTGGGGTAAAAAAAGCAAAAAGTACACAAATTTCTCTTTCTCCAAAAAATGCAGACAACTCTGATTATTTTGAATATATAAAAAATGAAGGTAGAAATGGTGTAAAAACTTTGGGAAAAAATAAAAATCTTCCAAAAGTAATTGTTTTTAGAGATTCATTTACAAGTGCATTAGTACAATATTTATCGCCACTTTTTTCGGAAGCAGAATATAATTGGCGACAATTTAGAGAAGCTGACAAAGAATATATTTTGCAAAATAAACCTGATATAATCATTTTTGAAGCAGTTGAAAGATATTCTGATTCGATTGTAGCAAAATAGAATAACACATAACACCGTTTTCAAAGCCGACAACTTTATCGCTGAGGCGAAAAGTTGCGGTTTAAAACAATGTTATGTGGACGCCCGCACTGGGGCGCTTATGAATAAAAGCAACAACCTGTTTCTTTTTTTAATGAATAAAGTCTGTTAAAATGAAATTATATTAGAAACAAGGAGCTGGCGATGGAAGTAAAAGAAATACTTAAAAATCTTAGAGAAAAGAATAATCTTACTCAAGAACAAATGGCTCAGAGGGTAAACATTACTCGACAAGCAATCAGCAGATGGGAAACTGGAGAAACACAGCCTGACACACAGATGCTGAAAGTTCTTTCGAAAGAATTTGATGTTTCGATAAATACTCTGCTCGGTTCTCCACGACAGCTCTTTTGTCAGTGCTGTGGAATGCCCCTTAGCGAAGATTCAATGCTAAGCAAAGAAAATGACGGTCAATTCAATGAGGATTATTGCAAATGGTGCTATTCAGAAGGAACTTTTGCCTATAAAACTAAAGATTCGCTTCTCGATTATCTGGTTACCCATATGCCAAATCCTGAAAATCAAAATGAGCCTGAGAGACGAAAAGTTTTTGATTATCATCTTTCCCAATTAAAACATTGGAGGTAAAAAATGCCACGTGCAAGAAATAAAGACGATTTGGTAAAATTTTCATCAGAAAACTACTCGAAGCTTATTGAGATGATTTCAAGAATGACTGAAAATCAGCTCAATACTCCTTTTGATTTTTCTGATGATAAAAGTAAAAAAGAGGCACATTGGTCGAGGGATAAAAATGTACGAGATGTTTTGATTCATCTTTATGAATGGCATTGTCTTTTGCTTCAATTTATAAAAAATAACGAAACTGTAAACGATAAAAAGTCTGCAATAGCATTTCTCCCCCCGGAGTATTCTTGGAAATCGTATGGTGCAATGAATGTAATGTTCTGGAAAAAGCATCAGAATACAAGTCTTACAAATGCTCAAAAAATGTTTTCCGAAAGTCATAAAAAAGTTATGTCCCTTGTAGAAAAATATAGTAATGAAGAACTTTTTACAAAAGGTTATTTTTCATGGACAGGAAATGTTGACCTTGGGTCATATTTTGTAAGTACAACTTCAAGTCATTATGATTGGGCTATAAAAAAAATAAAGGCACATTGTAAGAAAGTTCTATAGAAAATCACATAACATGGTTTTCAAAGCCGATAAAAACTTTGTCACAAAAGTTGCTCTCCGTGCCTTTACGGCACCGCAACTTTTGCGCCAATTTTGCCGTTGGCAAAACCGTTTTTACGGTTTAAAACGCTAGTTAGATGCACCCTTCGGGGTGAAGAAATATATCACTTTTAGGAGGCAGTATGAAAAAGAGCGGTGTTCCGTATGGAAGCGACGTATCAGCTGGAACTTATACCTGTGACGATTGCGGTTATAAGTATTCAAATCAATCTAAGACATCATTACCACCATGTCCTAAATCAAAATCTTCTCCTCATAAGAAGAATAGTTGGACAATTCAAACAGGTCAGGGTGATGCAATAGATGATCCATATCCATAAAAAATGACAAGCAACCTCTCTATCCGAAAAATGGAGAGGTTTGTCACAGGAATAAGTATTTCCAAATTAGGAATGGAGGCCTGTATGATACGGGAAAAGAGTTGTATAGTTAAAACCGTAGAAGAATTAGCTCAAATAGCAGATGAGTTAAACATTATTGATTTTTTACGATCTTACTTTCAATATGAATATGAAGAAATATTTAAGAAGGAACTTGATGAAAAGATTGCAGAGTCGAAAGACTATTACTATAAAGAGGATTCATGGGATATTAGAAAATATACTCTATTTGTTTTAAAATATTTTATGGAAAAACGGTATAATATAAATTTATATTATGTAAATCTGGAAAATATAAAACTTGTGATATTTTATGAAAATATTATTACAACATTAATTGAGGATGATCCAAAGGCTATAGAAATTAATAAAAGAATATATGAAATTAGAAAAATATATTTATTGTTTCGTTCTTTAATCAGCAATAGTAATATTAATATTCAAATGCATAAAACAGCATTGGAATTAATAGGTATGCGAACACTAACACAGGAAAAAGTTGATCAGGATGAAAATGGCTTTTATAAAGATTTTTTATCAAGAAATATTGCAAGTAATATTCTTAATCCTTTTTTTGCTGAATATATTGAGTTGTTAAGAAAAGACATCTAACAACTACTTCAACCTGATAATTCTTTTGTCACGTTTTGTGCCGTTCGCTGCGCTCTCTCAAGCACAAAACGCGCCAATCCGCTGCGCGGACCAGAATTACAGGTTAAGTAAATGTTAGTCGGACCCTTCGGGCAGCAGAAGGAAAGGAATAAATAATTGAAATCGAAATTGAAAATAACCAAGGAAACAATTGTTTTACCGTTGATATTTCTTACATTATTTTATGGAATAGCTTTTTGGCGTTATATAGCAAC
>JAAZCS010000388.1 GCA_012513125.1 Treponema sp.
CGGCAATTTTCACGCCAATCCCTTCGGGCCGGAATTGCAGGTTAAGCGAAATGTTCTATGGACGCTCCGCGCGGAGGAGAAATGAGAAAACGGAATATACCATTAATTGGTTTTTTGTTTTGTGAAAAATGTGATTCCATCAATTCATATCGGACAATTTCAAAAATATTACAGATTGGTGAAAGAGTAATTAACACTAAATATGGATCACAAACTCTGCATCGATATGAAAAAATACAAGAATGTATTAAATGTAGAAACGTAAAAATAAAGATTGTATATGAATAAAGGGAAATGTATTTCTCACTTTAATTCTGTCTATATTAAAACTTTTCAAATCTTAGGAATCAATTTATGTAATAAAATACAAAAAAAACATACATGTAAAAAGCATTATTTGTATTATTTAATAAGCTGTTCAAATTAATAGTAAAAAAATGGTCAATTAAGATTTAATGTGTGCTTATATAATAATTTTTTTTTTTAATTTAAACATTATGAAAAAAATTAAAATGAGGGATTTATGGAAGTCGATTTTGTAAAATGTCCAAAATGTTTATCTAAAAATTGGAATGATATTCCAGATACCAATAATATTAATAAAACAAAATTTAAATGTATTAGATGTAATTACATAATAACATTAGGAAGTTGTAGTAAATGTAAAACTGTTAATGCTTGGATTTTAATCGCTGGAATAAATGACAAAGGTGGACAGAAACCGTTTTACAGATTTCAATGCAAAATTTGTAAAAGAATTGTAGGAATACTATTAGGTTAAGAGACATAGAACAATTGATTCAACCTGAGAATGCTATGTCACGATTCTTGCTAATCTTCGCTACGCTCAGGCAAGAATACGTGCCATGTACGCATTCCAGGTTAATCAAATGTTAGGTCTATGCCTCCGGCAAGTCAACCATGAACTATGGTTATTGTTCGTGTCGTAAAATTAAGATAGCAAAAAAGTTGAAGAGCTTTGTAATAGTAGTAATATTTCCAAGGTAAAAGCAAATCAAAGGAAATTTTAGATTATCATTGCTCCATGAAAAAGAAGTAGAAGTTAGATATTGAAAATACCTAACAACGATTTCAACCGCGACAACGCTATGTCACACTTTTTGCAACTTCGCGCTTGAGGAGCGGCAAAAAGTGCGCCATGAACGCGTTGCGGGTTAAATCAATGTTATGTTGACGCTGCGCGCGGTAGGAAATTAGAAGATTAATCAAAACTTTGTAAATTTGGGCTTGTTAGTGAGATTTTCAAGCACTTTAAAAAATCAGTCGTAAGTCAAATTTGAAAAATCCAGAATTTTCCAAGATTAGTTTATATTTTTTGATAAAAAACTGTAATGTACTATTTCGCCTTCGGCGAGGAAACTTAAGTCTTGTTTTTTGAGAAATTTAAATTGTATTTTTTAAGTTAATCGGGCTTAATTGTATTTTTACTTATATGTTGCTACGCAATGTAAAAGTAAACTTAATCTGTAATTAAGAATCAAAAAGGGCTGATTGTAAAAAACTGAATGAAAAACGGCGAAGTCGTCGCCGCACTATTGAAATGAACTATTTGAGCTTTCATTAATCTTCCTTCGGCGAAGAAAGAAAATTCCATTTTTTAAATTTTGATTTTCTTGTATCAAAAAACAGAAAAGAAAAGTATAAAGATTTCGCCTTCGGCGAGGAAGCTTTAATTGTGATTTTTTGAATTTTCAATATGAAATAATAATAAGCAAAAAAATATTTGAATGTTAAAAGAGAATAAGTTATAATAAAAAGAAACATAACAACGGTTTCAACCGCGACAACGCTATGTCACACTTTTTGCTTCTTCGAGCTTGAGGCGCGGCAAAAAGTGCGCCAATGACGCATTCCAGGTTAAACTAATGTTAGGTGGACCCTTCGGGCAAATAGGAGTTAATATGAAAAGAAAATTTATTGAATGTTGTTTTTTGTGTTTTATAATCTCTTTTAGTTATTCTGAGAATGATATTTATTTTGATGCAGATCAAAACACAAAAATATTAATTACTAATACTGATCAATTAATAAAGGATAGACGTTATGAATCTGCATTTAATAATCTAGGAAAAATTGATACTAATGAGTATATCATAGCTAAAAAAGTTGAAATATGCTTAAATTATTTTGTTCAAAGTATTAAGCATCAAATGTTTGCATTTAAGGATTTACAAAATAATGAGGATATTTATAAACTAAGAGGTGAAAAAGGAACATATAACATAATAGTATATGATCCGGTTAAAGTAATACAAACCTTTGATAAAAATGAAAGTTCGGCAATTTTAAATAAAGCATTAGGTGATTATTATTATGAAATAAATTTAAGATATAAGGGTCGTTGGATTATTTCTGATGAAGAAGTA
>JAAZCS010000389.1 GCA_012513125.1 Treponema sp.
ATCTTGCAAAAAAACTTGAAAATATATTTAAACCTAATCAATTAATAGGTATAGTGCCAGTTAGTGGAGTGGCAGAATTCGCTTTTGTAAATTTAATTAAAAAAGGCTGTGGGTTATTTGGTTTGCAAAGAGTTCATAGTATAGCAAGATTAAAAGAATATGGTCATTCAGTTTATATGCTTGGCCGTAAAAAAAATCTTCAAATTGGCTCCATACCAGCAAAAATGTCATCACAAATATGCCAACATTGTGAACAAATGTTTGATATGCCTTGCGAACCACTTCCAAATTATTTATCTGTTACGTTAACTCCGTCCAATCCGATTTTACATACTTCAAGATTATATTCTATGTTCAAGAATTATGAAGAAGGTGTTATATATGATAAAAACTTTTTGTTTTATGAGGAATGGTCAAATGAAGCTTCAGAAATATTAATTCAATGCGATACAGAATTGCAAAATTTATGTAATGTTATTCCTATTTCACTTGATAAAGTAATATCACTTTGTGAATATTATGATAGCCCCAGTCCTGAAGCTATGACTAGGAAGTTACGCTCTATTAAAGCATTTAAAAGCATTAGATCTCCAATGAAAAAAGTTAAAACTGGTTGGATACCAGATTTATCATCACGCTATTTTTCAACTGATTTTCCTTTTGGTTTGAAGATAATAAAAGATCTTTCTGATATTTTTGAAGTAAATACGCCATATATTGATATATTATGGAACTGGTATAGTAAATTAGATAAAGAAAATGCCATGAATAGCATAAAAATTACACAAAAATCTACAGATTTAGTCCGCTTATATCAGTTGTAAAAAACAGGGAAAATTGAATCAGATATAGAAAACATGATGTTTATATAATTGAAAGGGAATGTATAAAATGCAAGCAATCATTTTGGCCGCAGGCATGGGAAAGAGACTTAAAGAACTTACGCAAAATCAAACAAAATGTATGATAAAGGTGAATGGTGTCACTCTTATCGAGCGGATGCTGCATCAAATTGAAAAACAAAAAGTTTCGCGTATCGTCATTGTTGTTGGCTATGAAGGTCAAAAACTTATTGACTATATTGATACATTGCATATAACGACACCCATAGTTTATGTCGAAAATTCAATATATGATAAAACAAATAATATTTATTCATTAGCCTTAGCAAAAGATTATCTCTGCCAAGACGATACATTACTTTTTGAGTCAGATCTCATTTTTGAAGATGCTGTATTGGAGGAAATACTGAATGATCGACGAGAAACATTAGCGCTCGTAGATAAATATGAGAGCTGGATGGATGGTACTTGTGTAAAGCTTACAGATGATGATAAGATTGATTCTTTTGTTCCAGGTAACCAGTTTAAATTTGAGGAAATTAATCAATATTATAAAACAGTTAATATTTATAAATTTAGCAAGCATTTCTCAGCGAATTATTATGTACCTTTTCTTGAAGCGTATCAAAAAGCATTAGGCGTCAATGAATATTACGAACAAGTATTAAGGGTCATTACTATGCTAGAGGATCCGGAAATTACAGCAAAGAGACTGACTGGTCAAAAATGGTATGAGATAGATGATATCCAAGATCTTGATATTGCAGAATCTATGTTTGCTGAAGATGAGAGCATACAAGTATCACTTTTGCAACAGCGATATGGTGGATATTGGCGTTACCCACAGTTATTAGATTTTTGTTATTTGGTAAATCCATACTTCCCTCCTCAAAAGCTAACCGATGAGATAAAAGCAAGCTTTGAAACACTACTCACTCAATACCCATCAGGCATGAAAGTGAATTCATTACTTGCAGCGAAAAATTTTGGTGTTCATCAAGAGAATATTGTGGTTGGTAATGGTGCGGCGGAACTAATAAAAAGTTTAATGGAGAGCTTTAAAGGGAAAGTTGGCATTATTCGTCCAACTTTTGAAGAATACAGTCATAGATATGATGAAAAAAAATTAATCACATTCTGGCCTCAAAATGATGATTATTCTTATTCATCTGATGATCTCATTAATTTTTTTGAAAACAAGGAGATAAATAATTTAATTTTAATAAATCCAGACAATCCATCAGGTAATTATATTCCAAAGAATAAGCTCATTGATTTGATAGATTGGACAAAAAAGAATGATATTCAATTTGTTATCGACGAATCTTTTTGTGATTTTTCAGACGAACTAAATAATACTATGATTGAACAAGAATTTTTAGATAACAATCCTCACCTCTATGTGGTGAAAAGCATATCCAAATCTTATGGTATTCCTGGTCTACGCCTTGGAATTATGGCATCAGGCAATGCAAGTTTTATTAATGAAATGAAAAAAGATGTTGCCATTTGGAATATCAATTCTTTTGCAGAATTTTATCTTCAAATAGCAGAAAAATACGAAAAAGATTATAGTTCTGCTCTAGATGAATTTCGTTTTGAACGCAAGAGATTCTTCTTAGCTCTAAGTGAAATTGATGGGCTTAATGTTATTCCATCACAGGCAAACTACTTAATGGCAGAACTGGTAAATGGCATGACATCAGAAGATTTGACAAGATTACTGATTGTTAAACATAATATTTTGATCAAAGATCTTTCTCCTAAAATTAAAAATGGATCAAGGCAATATGTGAGACTTGCCATTAGGGATAAAACTTATAATGATATCTTGATTGCAGCTTTGAAGGAAGAATTATTATGAAAAGCGTAATATATAGAAAAAAATAAAAATGAGAAAGATCTTTAATTAGGATTCGATTAATACATTAGAATAGATATACCACTAAGAATTTCATTTTATACATTTCAAACTCGTTTGTTAATGATTTATTACTAAATGCTGTTTTTTCAATGACTGTGTTTTCTCTGTGGAAAGTTGGGATAGTTCTAATATCAAATATATTGCTTTTGTGGTTTTTCAAAATATATCTGTTAAACCAATAAATTTAAAAATGTAAGAAAAATTTGATTTGTAATGAATAATATCCAAATTGAATCTTGTTCTAAGCGTCAGCGTGAATTACTTACTGTCCTTTAGTTGAAAATTTGATTCAAAAAACAATTGAGATTATTATAATTATGTTTGTCAAAGAAATGCTCATCTCAGTAGGTTGAATAATCCTGTTTGGAGGATAATCGATTGTTGAATATGGAGTTTTTGACTGATCATAGAAAAAAATAATTTGATAGGAAATCATGATATGGGCTTTAGCACGATAACATTTGTTTTCTTTTTCTTTCCCATTACAGTGTTAGGAAATGTTTGTATAGAAAAATTAACAAAAAACACACGGATAAGAAATGTCTATTTAATTTTTATTTCGCTAATTTTTTATTGATTTGGAGCAAAAAAATCTGATATTACATTAATTTTATTCTTAGTTATTTTCAATTATTTTCTGGGATATTTATTACGAAATAACCAATCAAAAAACACTCTATCATTCGGTGTTATTCTCAATGTTGCAATATTATTTTATTTTAAATACCCACGACAAATATTTTCTGCTCTAGGCAATACGAATAATGAAATTAATGTTGTTATGCCACTCTGAATTTATTTTATTATATTTCATTGTATTTCTTATTTAGTTGATATGTATTCTGAATATATAGAGAATCAAGATTCAGCTATAATGATAAATCAAGTCACCCATAGTGAATGGGACCAATTTATTAATGCTTCACTTTATATATTATTTTTTCCAAAATTATTGCAAGGTCCTATTACTCGTTATAAAGATTTTTCTCAATATTTGAGTGATAGAAATACAA
>JAAZCS010000390.1 GCA_012513125.1 Treponema sp.
GTTACATCTGAGAATTTCATTTCACTTTCTGGAGCAAAACAATTTAGGCTTATTTGCGACAAATATTGTCAAAATGCGGGGATAAATCCAAATATTATTTTTGAAAGCGATAGTCCGGCAGCTGTAAAAAACATGATTGCCGCAAATATGGGGATTGGATTTTGGCCTGCATTCTCATGGGAAAAAATTGATTCAGATAGAGTCAGACTTTTGGCAATAGAAAATCCAGTTTGTAGCAGGGATTTATTAATAACTTACAAAAAAAATAAGACTGACAATTCCAAGGCGGAAGATTTTTTCATTTTCTTAACAAAATATTTTGAATCATCTGCAAAAGAAGAAAACTAGTTAACTAATTAACAAAGTTAATTAAGTTAGCGAATGACTAGTTCTATTCATTTCTTGCCTTAAATATTCCATTTTCATAACCTTGAATTGCTTTGTTATCTTGTGCAAGCCAAAGTCTTTTTTGTGCAAGAACGCTGTATTCTTCGTTTATTTCAATTCCACAATAATTTCTATTCAATTTGTAAGCAGCAACCGCAGTAGTTCCGGAACCTAAAAAAGGATCAAAAACAAATGCAGAAGGAGAAGAACTTGCCAGAATAAGCTTTGCGATTAATTTTTCGGGTTTTTGTGTTGGATGATCTGTATTTTCTGGCATAGACCAAAACGGAATTGAAATATCGTCCCAAAAATTTGAAGGATAAGTCAATCGATAATTTCCATCTTCTGATTCTACCCAATCTTTTGGTTTTCCATTTTCTTTGTATGGAGCAAAAATCTTTTTTTTCTGCTTTACAGCGTCAACATCAAAATAATAATCATCGCTTTTTGTTGCAAACCAAATATCTTCTGTACAATTTTTCCAATTGTTTGATGAACCACGCCCTTTTTCTCGTTGCCAAGTAATTCTATTTCTTACTATCAAATATTTGCTAACAACTTGATACAGCTCAGAAGAACATTTCCAATCGCCACAAATGTACAAACTTCCATTGTCTTTCAACAGTTTAATAATTTTCGGAAACCAGCTTTCCAAATAGTCCAAATAAGAATCAGACGTTCTTTTTTCAAATTTGAACCCATTGAAATTCTTGCTTAAGTTGTAAGGGGGGTCAATTATCATTAAATCGACACTTTTTTCAGGCAAAAAATCCATAACCTCGAATAAATCGCCATTTATAATCTTATTTTGAATCTCATCAATCGATAATTTTTTTGTAAAAGATGTTTTGTTAAGCAACAAAGGGCCAAACTTATCAAAATCTTCATCAGTTAATGTTAATGTTCTATTTCTTGATGCTCTAACTTTTTCGTTCTTCATTCTTTTTTGCTTTGTTCTTTTTGCCTAAATCTGATTTAAACTGAATTCTATTTCTGATTAAATCAATTCCTTCTGAATAATTTTTACTTTTTAGTGTTGGGAATTTCTTAATCATTTTTTCCAAATTAAAATTCTTATTCTGCATTCCTTCTAATTTTTCGAGGAGAACAGCACTGATTTTTTCATGATCTTTTACATTTTCATCTTTCATCAAAGCTGCACGTTTTCTAACTGAATTCATTATTGTTTCTATTGTTTCACCATGAAACCATTCTTCATTCTTATATCTATCGCGAAGCATTTCTGCAACAGTTTTCATTTTTGTTAAAGCTTCAGAGAAATCGATAAGTTTTCTCACTGTAATGA
>JAAZCS010000391.1 GCA_012513125.1 Treponema sp.
ACATAATTGTGTATGAGTATGATAATTACTAATTTTTTCCATAATTAAAAATGATGTTATCATAAATAATCTTTTTTATCTATTATTTATTAAAAGTGCTATAATCACATTATGACAATTATCTTTGCGTCATTACATCCCGAAATTTGCTATTACATTGCAAACAATTTGAAAGAACATTCATGCCTAGTGATTGCAGATTCAAAAGCACTTTTTACTACAATTAAGAATCAAAAAGAATGTGCTGATTTGCTTGTACTTGATTATAAACTTTTTAATCATGAAATTTTTAACATTTACCACTATTTAAAACAGGAATATCTTTTTCTACCAACTATTTTCTACAATGATCCATGTATGATGTTTAATGATAGAAGATTACACTGGATTCAAATGTCAAAAATGATATATGCAGAAAATGATAACTTTAAAATTGAACTATACAAAGATGTTTTTGAGAAATTTTCAAACATTTTGCAAGCTAAAGAATTATTACCATATTTGGAATTTAGAAATACTCAAAAAGAATTAGATATTGATTTTGATATACAAGAATTGAAATATACAAAAAACTCCATTTTAGAATTAAAAAAACGTGTAAAATTACCAGACAATCTCTATTTTTTATTATCTATCTTGTTTGACTGTAAAGAAAGAACGCTTTCATATGAAGAAATAACAAAAGTATATGAAGAACATGACAAAAAAATTACAACTAATTCAGTTAAAGTTTTATTATCCAATCTACGAAAATATTTAGCCACAGATGACAAAAATAAATTTTCCATTATCAAGAAAAAAACAGGATTCCAACTTTTATGTATGTAAAAAAAAAGAGAAACTTTCAAAAGTTTCTCTTTTTTTGACCCTTGGCAGAATCGAACTGTCGACAACTTGCTTAGAAGGCAAGTGCTCTATCCAGCTGAGCTAAAGGGCCAATATTTAATTATATTATCAAAAAACTCATTTTCATTCAATATAAAAAGTACAGTTTTTTTTAAAATTAATTATAAATTTCGGAAGAATCAATCATAACAGCACCAAGATTGATAACATTACTATATTGATTAGTATAAGTGGAATCCCTTGCAACAGAAACAGCATAAAGTACAACATACCATTTATTTGCTGCAGTAAATGTTGAACTATATTCTACATCAGAGTCACTAGAACTTGGGATTTGAGCATTTGAATCAGATACACTTCGTCCAAAATTGAAGTTTTTTCCATTATCACGTCTTGGTTGACCAATGCTACTATCGTCAATTGTAAACCTTGATGAATATTCACTTGACGAATTATAATCCGTAAGTCTTATATACACTCTTTGGTTTATCTTCAAAAGACTTGCAGGAACAATTGGAGTTGCAGATGAACCAGAAGCTTTAAGCTGCTTGTATCCATAACCACCACTCGATTTTACATTTGTCAACTTTTCTATTGCATTTTGATAATTTGTTGAATTAGAAATAGTACTGATAGTGCTAATTTCACTATTCATGGTAGTAGTATTATTGTATATCTTATAAAAAATATTAGTACCAAGAAAAGTATATTCACTTGAAATTGTATTTTGATTTGTTGTGTCACTCGTCCAGAAATCAAAGTATTTTTTATCCCACAATGATTCAACATTCGGGTCATTTTGCTTTGATGTCGGAACATATAACACAAGCAATGTATCTAGACCACACGAGGATAAAACAAATAAACAAATTAAGCTTATGCATAACAAAAAAGTCTTTTTTTTCATTTTACCCTCAAATAATCTTTTTTAAATATCTAGTCTTATTTATTATCCAAAACCAACAATCTAGTTTTGGCAATTTTTGCCCAACTATCATCAGGATTTTTATCATTCAAATCTTGATAAACAACTTTAGCTTCATCAATTTTTCCTAAAGATTCCAAAGTTCTTCCATAACTAAATTTAGCATGGGTTTGAAGAATGTAATCATTATTATCAGCAGCTTTTTTATAATTATTAGAAGCTTACTGAGTATTTCCTAATTGTTCATAGCAAACACCTAAATTGTAATAAGCAATTGGTGCCAAATAGCTTTTTTTGCTTTTTGAAGCAACATTTTTCCAATAATTTGCTGCGTCATCATATTTTTTTTGTTGATATACTATTTCTGCACACAACATATTTGCTCTTGCACCAGAAATGCCACTTTTTTTAACAAAAGGTTCCAATGCAGACAAAGCTTCATTTCTTCTAGTCTCAATTTCTTCATCTGACAGATTCATAGACTCATTTGTTAAGTTATATGTAATCTCTTCAATTTTTGACAAACTTTTATTTTTAGAAGACGAACCTATTGCACTACCAACTATATAACCAACAACATAGAATAATATTACACATAAAATAAGAATTATTATAAATTTTCTTTTTTCTATAAAAGAACTTACTTTTGTTCCTAAAGTATTTTTTTTAACTTCATCTGACATATTCATAAACCTCAATTATTGTCTTATTTCCGAATGTTTAATTCGTTTATTAATTTTATCACATAAGTACGTTGTATTCCAAGTATTTTGGCTGTTTTTGTTTGATTCCAATTGTTTTCCTCAAGAATAGCCTTTACGTACTTTTTCTTAAATGCATCCAAAGATGATTTAAGAGTTTTATCCTCTTCATCTATTTCTGACAAAAATAAACTTCCTAATTTTATCATATCACAGGATATTCTTTTATTTTTACAAAAAATAACGCACCTATCCAATGTATTAATCAATTCATCAATATTATTTTCCCAGAAATTATCAACTAGAACTTTTTTTGCCATATCTGAAACAGCTGATACAGGAATCTTTCTCCAAGATGATATTTTATTTATGTAGTATTCACACAGTGGAAAAATATCCTCTTTTCTATTTC
>JAAZCS010000392.1 GCA_012513125.1 Treponema sp.
AATGTTGAAAATAGGGCTAAAAAACCTTAAAATGGAAGTTAAGGATATTTAATTTCTTTAATGGAAAATAAATTCTTTATCATCTGTACTTTTACTGGGGGAGCACTAACACCACATACAATTTACGAGATAAGGCTTATTAACCCTTGAAAAATGAATCATTTTTTGAGGACCCTATTATGATATTCAAGCGTCAATAAACCTCTCTGGACAATACAAGATATCATTATCTCCAAATAGGTCAGATATAGTAGAGGATGAAAAGCACAAAAAATTAATTGATAGAATTCAATCTAAATTTTTGGAGGCTTTTGAGACATATCTTAAGACGCTTAGAGATTCGAGTCCGTTTGAAGAATATCTTAAACACATTAATGAATTGTTGGAATATGATATTCTGAGCTTGCACAAAGGGTCTCCATCTCAAGGATTCATTTATCAAGAAAAAAAATTTGAAGATGCTATTAAAAATCTTTTTCTGACTTACGCTCCTTTATTAACTATTTCAGATGATGGGCAGAGAGCATACAAAACGATGAAAAACTTGAGTGCAACAAGTTTAGCAATTACTGACATCAATGACTGGCCAGAGAAAATACCTGATGCTGTTATATTAAAAGAGACTAAGCACCTTGTTGGGGTAGAAACAGTTCTTTTGATGCATGAAGACGAAGGTATGTGGCGTCGAAATAATTTTTTTGGGCATATTTTAGGAAATTTCTCAGATATTTACATCACTTCTATACCTGGGGTCGTAATTAAAACATTCTATCACGACAGAACAAATAAAAATGCTTTTCCAATTTCTTTTGATAACTTTACTTGCCAAATGCACAATGATCCTAAAGAAAAAGCCCCACTTTTTGTTCATCCGCCAGATTTCTTTGATTATGAACCTACTGATGTTATTTACAATGCTCGCCATCCACTACTTGCTAAACTTCTGGACGGCAAAAAGCCTAAAAATGAAACAACTTCAAAAGCAATAAATATATTAACCCATCACATCGGAAATTGTTTATCGCATTTAAATGATAAAGCATATTCATCTTTTTTTAAACGGAATCAAGGATTAAAAGAAAGTGCTAATTTCAATTATATGCTAATCGGAATTCTAAAATATTATCCTGAAATCTTTCAGGAATTTTCTGAAACAGTTGAACTATATTGGGAAGAAGCCAAAGATTTAGGAGTTATTTCTCGTGACGAAGATTTTATCGGATTTTCATTGGACGATCTGCCTTGGTTCTGGAACTGTGAACTAAGTGACTTTAAGATTGAATAAAATAGGACTTACGCTGTTGAACCGAGAATCAATAGCAATGAATCTTCAGCGGTATAAATCACGCCTTTGACATCATTGTCTATATTCGCTTGATTTTGTACTTCAAGTGCGTAAGTCCTATAATATATTATTAAATTGAGTAAAAACCCAATAAAATGTTCAAAAATTGTTATTTTTAGAGATTTTTCATCCAAACCAATTTTCCTCCAATCTCTCCTCCCTTTCCCCCTGCCTGCTCGCATAAGCTACATATTCCCCACTTTCTCTATCAAAAACGAACCTGTAAACTGTTTTAAAATAAGCCCAGTATTTAACATATGAGTTTCTCGCATCGCTCAACACGACAGTTACCAAGCCATTTTTTTCAGAAACGCTGTAGGCAGGATAATCGATATCCTGAGGAACGGTTGTACTGTAGAG
>JAAZCS010000393.1 GCA_012513125.1 Treponema sp.
AAAGAAGGAATTTGGTCAAAAATTAAATCTATATTTTCAAAATAATAATGTAAGGATAAGACATGATATCTGTTAGTGACGTTAGTTTATCATTTAGTGAAAAACCTCTATTTAAGGATGTAAATATAAAATTTACTCCTGGTAATTGTTACGGCATTATTGGAGCAAACGGTGCTGGTAAATCAACATTTTTGAAAGTTCTTTCTGGTGAATTGGAGCATGATAGGGGAACTATTTCCATTACTCCGGGTGAAAGAATGGCTGTATTAAAACAGGATCACTTTTCTTATGATAGTTATTCTGTAAAAGACACTGTAATGATGGGATATCCAAAATTATATGAATGTTCAAAAGCTAGAGATGCAATTTATGCCAAAGAAGATTTTTCTGAAGAAGATGGAATTAAGGCAAGTGAGCTTGAAGGTGAATTTGGTGAAATGGGCGGTTGGGAAGTAGAAAATCAAATTGAACAAATGCTTTCCGGTCTTGGATTGGAAGAAGAATATCATGATAGAATGATGAGCGATTTAGATGAAAGCCAAAAGGTTAGAGTTTTGTTGGCTCAGGCTATTTTTGGTAATCCTGATATTTTGCTATTAGATGAACCTACAAACGGTTTGGATATAGAATCTATTACGTGGCTTGAAAACTTTTTGATGGATTTTCCTAATACAGTTATTGTCGTTAGCCATGATAGGCATTTTTTAAATACTGTATGTACATATATTTGTGATATTGATTTCGGTAAAATCACTCAATTTACAGGAAATTATGATTTCTGGTATCAAATGAGTCAGATTTTACAAAAGCAAGCTAAAGATAAGCAGAAGAAAAATGAAGATAAAATGAAAGATTTAAAGGAATTTATTCTTCGTTTCTCTTCTAATGCTTCCAAAGCAAAACAGGCTACTAGTAGAAAAAAAGTATACGATAAACTAGCTCAGGAAGTTGATGATATTCCTATTACAACAAGAAAATTTCCTTATGTGAATTTTAAAGCGGATAGAGATATCGGAAATAATGTTCTCGAAGTAAAAAAATTGAATTATTCAGAAGATGGAATTCAATTTTTAAAAGATTTTTCATTAAATATCAATAGAACAGATAAAATTGCGTTTGTTGGAATTGAACACAATTCAATAACAAGCTTTTTTGATATTATCAATGATATTAAAAAACCATCAGATGGCGAAATATTCTGGGGGCAAACAACAAGTCATATTTATCTTCCAAGAGATAATAGTGAAAGTTTTAATAATGATTACAATATTACAGATTGGTTGAAGCAATATTCTAAAGAACAAGATGATGCATATGTTAGAGGTTTTTTAGGAAGGATGCTTTTTTCTGGTGATGAATCATTAAAGAAAGTAAAAGTTTTATCCGGTGGTGAAAAGGTAAGATGTATGCTTTCAAAACTTATGTTGAGTGGTGCTAACGTATTGATTATGGATGACCCTACAAACCATTTGGACTTGGAAGCTATTCAAAGTTTGAATGAAGGATTGATGAGTTTTCATGGTGTTGTATTATTTAATAGTCATGATCATGAGTTTATTCAA
>JAAZCS010000394.1 GCA_012513125.1 Treponema sp.
GCACAGTTTTCTTCTGCTTCTGGTGTTGAAGCGCCCAAGTGTGGCATACAGAAAATCTTTGGATGATTTAAGAATTCTTCAGAAGAGAAATCTGTTACATGATAAGCTATTTTTCCACTGTTTAATGCTTCAATCATATCAGCATTATTGATTAGTCCACCTCTTGCAATATTTACGATTCTAACGCCATCTTTCATCATTTTGATTGAGTTGGAATTAATCATACCTTTTGTGTCATTTGTCTGAGGTACATGAAGAGTAATATAATCTGATTTTGTATAAACAGTATCAAGAGTTTCTGCGTGGATTACATTATGGTCTAGACTCCATGCTGCATTAATTGAAAGAAATGGATCGTAGCCGATTACATTCATTCCAAACTTAATTGCAAGATTTGCAACCATTGCACCAATAGCTCCTAATCCAATAACTCCAAGAGTTTTTCCTTTTAGTTCACAACCAATAAATTGAGATTTGCCTTTTTCTGCTAAATCAGGTATTTCATCACCTTTATCAGATAATGATTGAACCCATTTATTTCCATCAACTACAGGGCGACTTGCAAGCAAGAATGAAAGCATTACCAATTCTTTTACAGCATTTGCATTAGCTCCAGGAGTATTAAAAACAACTATTCCTTTTTCTGTCATTTCTGGGATTGGAATATTATTTGTTCCAGCTCCAGCTCGTGCTATAGCTTTTACAGAATCAGGAATTGTGAGTTCATGCATATCTGCAGATCTTACCAAAATTGCATCTGGTGAATTGATATCTGTTGCAATTTCGTAATTGTCTCTATCAAGTTGATTTAATCCTATTTTGCTTATTTTATTTAATGTTTGAATTTTCAATTTATTTCTCCATATTTTATTATTGACTAGATATGCATTTTAGTTTTTTGCTGCAAACTCTTTCATAAATTCAACAAGTGTTTTTACACCGTTTAATGTCATTGCATTGTAAATTGAAGCTCTCATTCCGCCGACAAGTCTATGTCCTGCCAAATTAATAAGTCCTTTTTCGCTAGCTTCTTTTACAAATTTCTTATTAATTTCAGTAGCCTTGTCACCATCATACTTTGTGAGAAATGGAACATTCATTAATGAACGGCTGCCTTTTTCTGCGGTTGCATGATAGAAGTCATTATTATCCAAATAGTTGTATAAATAATCAGCTTTTTCTTTATTTAGTTTTAGCATTCCTTCTGCACCTCCATTTTTTTCAATCCAATGCATAACTTTTCCAAGAACATAAATTGTGTAACAAGGAGGTGTGTTGTACATTGAATCAGCATCTGCATGTGTTTTGTAAGTGAGCATTGTAGGAGTTCCACTTCTTGGAGTTTCTGTAATTAAATCATCTCTAATAATTACAAGAGTTACACCTGCTGGAGCAAGATTTTTCTGAGCTCCTGCAAAAAGTAATCCAAATTTTGAAACATCAAGTGGTTCACTTAAAATGCAAGATGAAATATCTGCAACTAAAGGAATGTTGCCTGTCTCTGGAATGTATTCATAATGAGTTCCCATGATTGTGTTGTTATAACAAATATAAGCATAATCATAGTCGCCTTCAATTTTTTCTACTTTTGGAATGTATGAAAAGTTTTTGTCTTCACTAGAAGCAATTACATCAACCTTTACTCCAAGTTTTTTTGCTTCGGCTGCGGCTTTTTTTGCCCAAACACCAGTGTTGATGTATGCTGCTTTTCCTGATTTAATTCCAAGATTTAATGCTACCATTGCAAATTGAGTAGAACCACCACCTTGAATAAATAGAACTTTGTAATTGTCTGGGACATTCATCAATTTACGAACCATTTTTTCTGCATCTTGCTGAATTGGCTCGTATGCTGAAGACCTGTGGCTCATTTCCATAACAGACTGTCCTGTTCCGTTGCAATCAAGCATTTCTGCTGCACATTCTTTTAAAACTTCTTCTGGTAAGCATGAAGGACCTGCTGAAAAATTAAAAACACGACTCATAAAAAACTCCTATTTTTTAGAATTAAATCATCTTTGATTATTTTAATAATTGTAAAGCATTTATTATGGAAATATTTTCCACTTTAATGCCACTTGGAACTTTCACTATGACTTCTGTCAAATTGACAATTCCTTCTATTTTGGCATCTATTAATTTGTTTGTTATATTCTGTGCATCTTTATTTTTTACACAAAGAATTGCGAATATAATCTTTTCTTGTCTGATAATATTTGCCATGTTGTTTATTGGGTAAAGTGAAAAAGAAGAGCGTAAAATCTCAATTCTATTTATGTTCGAATCGAATCCCGCTTTTATACGAAATTGGCTTTCTGAAAATAAATCATCATCAAGAAGTGCAGCACCAAGTCTTCCAAGTCCAACAATACAACAGTTTTTCTTGTTATCTTCAAGAGTGGAATCAACACAAAGTATTTTTCTAATTGAATCAAGTAAATCAGAAACTTTATACCCGTTTGATATCCCTTTATTGTATCCAACCAACCATAAATCATGCCTGATAAGTGAATCTTTCCAACCGGTAAGCTCACTTATTTCAAGCGAAGTAATACGAGTCTTGTCAAACTGAAGAAGTAATTGCATCATTTGAATAAGTCGTTTTTTAGTAGGTTCTGGAATAACAATTAATGACTCCATTATAGAAATCTCCTTTTTTACGGTCAATTATTCTTAGTGATAATGAATGTGTAAAAAACTCAAATTATCATGAATTTATCGGAAAAACAGCTTTATTGTTAAAAATATAACAATAAAAATAATGTTTAATTAAAAAAAAAGCAAGGTCGGAAAAATGAACGACCTTGCTTAAAAAATTAGGAGGCAATTTAATAAAAAAAATCTATTCTAAGTTGTTTTTCTTCTTTTCTGAAGAATAAGCAACTTCAATTCCTGAAGCAATGTGAGGTTCATAATATGAAACCACCTCTTCAGTGAATAAATTTTCTAGGGTTTTTTGGTAAGAAATAATCTGACCAATATAATTCAATGTCATTTGTGGAGTTCTATTTGATTTTACTTTTGCAGTTCCTGCATTATACATTGCTAGAGCGGATATTTCGTTTCCTGCAGTATTCATACAAAACTTAAGATGAGACATTCCGTATTTTGCACTAATAAAAGGATCAAAAAAATCAGCTTCAGTCAATTTAGGGAATGAATTGTTATTTAATTGAAACAATCCTCTATCAATCGAGTTATTTGTATTTGTGTTTTTTGCTTTAACATTATAACGACTTTCTGTATAGGCGAGTGCAAATGCTAATGAAAGTGGAATGTCATTTTTATCAGCTTCATTTAATATTGCAAGTGTAACATCACGATTTCCTGTAATTTGAAAATAAAACCATTCAACAGAATTACGTGTAAAATCTTGCCTGTAAAGCGAAAGTCCATTGTCTTTTGATTTATCAACAATTTGGTCAAATGAAACATCTAAAAAATAATCTTGAAAGGGACTGTCAATTTCTGAATCTACTTCTGAATTTATAGAAATTGTAGTAGCTTCAATTTCTTTGCTTTCTGCATTATCAGCAGGAACTAAAAAATAAACTGCTAATATTATAGCAGCAAAAATCACAGAGAATCCTAATATAATAAAGTTAGCGTTTACAAAACTTTTTTTTTCAATAACGTTCTGCATTTTGTCCTCTAACTCTCCCTTATTACAATTTCAAAATGATGACACAAAAGAAAAAAATATACAAGAGAAAACATAAGAATTAGATAGAAAAAATGCTTAATTTGATGAAAATAGTTGAAAAACTCACTGTTTGTTGTAGTTTAGAGTATTACTATATCAGAATTTGTGATTTTTTCTTGTAGATTGAATTTATTGATATTCTGCAAATTTAAAAAATAAATATACTGTTCATGTTTTTTTGCCAATGTTTGAATAAAATCCTCAGTGAGAGAATTTAATCCATCTTTTACTAATTCTTCTGGAAATTCGTAGCCAACCATTGAAACGCAATCTTTAATTCTTCTGGCAGTGTGATTGAATGCATTTATAAAAGAAGAAATTTGTTCTGGGGTTTCAAAATTTTTGTCAATTACAGGAAGAATTATTGCAAAATGATTTACTTCTTCCATTTTTTTTAGTGTGTCCCTAAGTAGAGCCAAAAGTTCTTCATTGTAAACCTCATCTTCAAGTTCAACTTGTGACCAAGGTAAATTAATTATTAGAAAATTGTCGCCTGTTATATTCTTTGATATTTCATCAAAAGAGTATGAATTGATATTTTCAAGATTCACTATTTCATCATTTGCTTTTTTAATTAATTTATTTTTTTGAATATAAAAAACACTTTCCAATTTCATTTAACTATCCTTAATGCAATGTTATATAAAAAGAAAAGGTCTCTACTTTTAGTAAAGACCTTCATAATAATTCTATTCTGTTAGAATCTTAATAACTTCAGATTTATCCTGAGTATTAAGGATTTCCTGTCTTTTTTCAGGACTCTTAAATAGCAGGCTGACTTCAGCTAAAAACTGAAGGTGAGGACCTGTTTTATTTACTGGTGATAAAGTCATGATGAAAATTCGGCAAGGTTCTTGATCTAATGAATCAAATTCTACTGGATTATCAGAAATTCCAATACAAGCAACTAAATCACTAACTGTATCTGTTTTTCCGTGAGGAATAGCAATTCCATGTTTCATGCCTGTAGACATTTTCTTTTCTCGATACAAAACACAAACTCGTGCTGCATTTTTATCTGTTACTTTTCCTGCTTTATATAAAATATCAAGCATCTCATCGACGATTTCTTCTTTTGTAGTTCCTTTCAAATGAAGGTTTACTGTATCTGTTGTTAATACTGTTCTCAAGTCCATATAAACATCTTATTTACGATTATTGAACTTGTCAAGTTAAAAAAATATTCAACAAGAAAATTTACAAAAAAAAAAGAAAATCTGTCTCTTGTAAATTCAATTTAAAACAGGCTTGTATTAATAAAAATGTATATTATTGTAATTAAATGAAAGAATTTGTATAATTATGCAATCAAACTGTAATAGAGGAAAAAAATGATTTCTTGGTCAAATGCTGATGAATTATCTTCTTGGAAGAAATTAATGTCATTAAAAGGGATGGTTTCTGTAGCCGATGAACTTTCATGTGAAGGTGCAGAAAAACGAATTGCCAAATATTCAATTCCTATGGGTTCTGGATTAACTTATAATTATGCCGCCAAACAAGTGAACGAACAAATTCTAAAAACTTTAGCTGAATTATCAAATGAAGCTCAGTTAATAGAAAAATACGAAGATTTGTTGAATGGTTCGGTAGTTAATACTGGCGAAAGCAGAATGGTTTTGCATCAATTGACACGAGGACAGCTTGGAAAAGATGTTGTAGCTGATGGTGTGAATAAACGTGAATTTTATATCAAAGAACAGAAGAGAATTGCAGAATTTGCAGAAAAAATTCATTCTGGTAAAATTTTAAATGAAAAGGGTGAAAAATTCACTTCTGTTTGTCAAATTGGTATTGGTGGTTCTGATTTGGGACCAAGAGCAATGTATTTAGCATTGGAGAATTGGGCAAAAAAGAATAATGAATTCAAAATGGATGCACATTTTATATCAAATGTAGATCCAGATGATGCAGCTGCAGTAATGAATTCAATTGATAGTGCAAAAACTATTTTTATTCTTGTTTCAAAATCAGGAACAACTCTAGAAACATTAACAAATGAACAATTTGTAAAAAACTTTTTGGTAAAAGATAATCTTGATCCTTCAAAACATATGATTGCTGTTACTAGTGAAACTTCTCCACTGGCTCATAATCCATTATATCTTGAAGCTTTTTATATGGATGATTACATTGGTGGTCGTTATTCTTCAACATCAGGAGTAGGTGGAGCTGTATTAAGTTTGGCTTTTGGTGCAAAAGTATTTGATGATTTCTTAAAAGGTGCTGCCGAAGAAGATAAATTGTCTTTGAACAAAGATATTTTAAAAAATCCAGCGTTATTGGATGCTTTGATTGGTATCTATGAAAGAAATGTTCAAGAATATCCTTCAACTGCAATTCTTCCATATAGTCAAGCGCTTAGTCGTTTTCCAGCTCATCTTCAACAGCTTGATATGGAGTCAAATGGAAAATCTGTAAACCGTGATGGAAAATCTATTGATTATGTAACAGGTCCTGTAATTTTTGGAGAACCTGGAACAAACGGTCAGCACTCTTTCTATCAATTATTGCATCAAGGAACAAATATTATTCCATTGCAGTTTATTGCATTCAGTGAAAATCAATCTGGTGAAGATATAGTTATAGAAGATTCAACAAGTCAAGTTAAGTTATGTGCAAATGTTACAGCTCAAATAGTTGCTTTTGCTTGTGGAAAATCTGATGAAAATCCAAATAAATCTTTTGCAGGAGGACGTCCTTCTTCTTTAATTTATGGAAAACAACTTAATGCAAAAGTTTTAGGCTCTTTGTTAGCACATTATGAAAATAAATTTATGTTCCAAGGTTTTGTTTGGAATGTAAACAGTTTTGACCAAGAAGGTGTTCAGCTCGGAAAAAAACTTGCGAAAACAGTTTTAAGTGGCAATATGAACGGTGCTTTAAAAGCATTCGCTGAATTGTTAATAAAATAATATTTGAAGAATAGTCAGGATGAGATTTTGAAAGAACGACAATATCGATTAAAACTAATTAAGAATATAATTAAACAAAATAGAATTGAAAGTCAGGATGATTTATTATCTTTGTTGCTAAAAGAAGGCTATGATGTGACCCAAGCGACTTTATCAAGAGATTTAAAACTTTTGAAAGTGGGAAAAGTTCCTGATGGAAAAATGGGTTATGTATACGCTCTTCCAAATGAAGATGATAGTGTTGAGTCTGAAAAAATATATGTTCAAGATTTTTTGCGCGGTTATGTTAGCATTGATTGGAGCGGAAATATTGTTGTTATCAAAACTTTTCCTGGCCATGCAAATACAGTTTGTAACGCCATAGATAATTTGAATATGGAAGAAGTGCTTGGTACAGTTGCCGGTGACAATTGTATGTTTGCGTGTCTCCATGAAGGTGTTACAGGTGAAATGTTTTTTGAAAAATTAAAAAGACATATTCCAAACATAGAAGATTAAAACTTTTTTTTAAATTTACCAGAAGAACATTACTACTTTGACATTAAGATAATAATTTCATATAGTGTTTGTATGTTATTTACTAGTACTAGAGATAAAAACTTATCTGTCCCATTCTCAAAAGCTGTCCGAGATTGTATTCCTCATGATGGCGGTGTTTTTATTCCTTCTCAGATTGAAGATTTGCGTCGTTGGATTTATTACATAGATGAGAATACAACTTTTTCTTCAATCGCAGGAACGTTGACATCGGCTTTTTTAAAGGATGAATTCAGCCCGATTATTTGTGAAAAGATTGCAACAACTGCATTCCCTTTTGAACCAAAAATCAAACAACTTGATAAAAATTTATTTTCCATGGAACTCTATAACAGTTATACAGGTTGCCACCGTGATTTTGGAGTTTCATATTTAGTTTCTTATCTTGAAACAACACTTGAGCTTAATGGTGGAAACGCAGTTTTTCTTGATTATACACATGGAGGACTGGGTGCACTTCTTGCAAAATTATTGCATGGAAAAAAGAATATACGTGCTGTTCTCGTTTATAAAAAAGGAACTGTAAAAGGAATTAATGATGAAGATTTATTCTGGAATGGCGGAAATATTTATCCAGTAGAAGTAGAGGGTGAAGAATCTGAAATTAAACAGATGATTAGCTCAATTTTTGAAAATCATGAGTTTGTAAATGAACATTCGCTTACAGTTGCAAATACAACTAATGTTTGTCGTCTTTTGGCTCAAATGTTTGTTTTTCCATATGCTTTTTCACAATTAAAAAATAAAATTACTGATGATATTTATTTCGCTTTGGATTCTGGTAATTACGGAACATTGATTGCTGGGTTGTATTCATGGCGTTTTGCACTTCCTGTAAGTGGATTTTTAGTTCCTACCTCAAATGCGTTGACTTCTGATGCAATTGGGAATCCTGTAATGCTAGATTCTTTTGTGAATATAAATAAAAGAGATAAGTCAAGTCCAATAATTCCTGCAAACTTAGAAAGATTGGAATCATTTTTTGAACAGAATGAATTAATGATGCGAAATTTCGTTTATTTAAGTGATATAAGTGAAGAAAAGATTGAAAATGCAGCAAAAGAATTATTCATAAAATATCATTTTTTTGCAGATAAAGAAACAGCAAGAGCATACGCAACTATTTTAGCAAAAAGAGATGCCTTAGATGAAGAAGAAGATACAGTTGTTTTGGTTTCATATAATCATCCTTCACTTTCAGCTGACTTTTGCAGAAAGACAATTGGTGAAAAACCAGAAGTTCCAGAATCAATTTTGGCAATTCAAAAAGAAACAATATTGAATCGTCCATTGATAACAACAAAAGAAGAATTGATAGAAATAATTGAAAAACTTAAATAGTAACAACGAACGTTTTATTTAATAATTTCTTGCAAAAAAAACGGCAACCTCTTTTAGGTTGCCGTTTTCAATTATTTCTTAACTGTTTTCTTTGTAGAAACTGACTTTTTCTTAGTTGTTTTTTTTAGTTCTGTAGTTTTTTTTGTTGAAATATCCTTTTTGGATGAAGTAACTTTTTTTGAAGTTTTAGTCACAAATTTCAAAATTAATGGTTCACATTGATATACCGCTTTTAACTTTGCAAGTGAGATTTTTTTGTAAAGAGTAAGTATTTCGTCAAAATCTTTTTCTTTTGCAGTTAATGACATAAATAAAATGGATAAAGCTAAACTTTCGTTGCTTTGTTCTTTATTGAACCACCAGATATTATTGAAAAAATTTATTCCTGAAAGAAAACGTGCGTTGTTATTCTGGAAAAGTTCTACAACTATTGAAGAAAGTATTTTATCTGTTTTAATTTTGCTTGAATAAGTTAGTTTTGATAAAATAAATGTTTTTTGAAGTATGTTTCTTAAATCAATGTTACAAATATTATTTTGTAGTAAGAATTGATTGAATTTTCTTGCAAAAGACCATTCTTTACTTTTTCCATTATCACTCAATAAAGAAGTAAGACTCCAACATATTAATGATTTCTCAATTTCAGGGAAAGTTTTAATCAATATTGATGCAAATTCTTCTGAATTTTTTGATTTACAAAGAGTTTTTGTGTAAGAATCAGTTTTTTTGTCATATGGATTATTGTGAATTTTTGCAATCAATAATAATCTTCTTTCAAATTCTTTCATTGCATTTGGAACAAGTATTTTTTTATCAGTGTCAGATATGAACTCATTTGAAGCTGTATAGAATATTTCAGCCTCTTTCTTGCTATTTTCAACTATTTTCTTAATTTCAGCCAAATCAATTTTTGATAATTTTTTGTCAGATTGGAAGAAAAGCTTAAATAGAGGTTCCAGCGTTTTCTGTTCAAAATTGCCTAATGCTAAATACATATTCTTGTAAAATAACTCTTGCCATTCTATCTCTAAATCTTCAGAACCTTTTCCGTTCAAATATTCACATAGTATTTTATATCTGTGATCCTGCAAATCCGAAACTTGGTGGATATCTAACAAAATTTGATATTCAAATCCATTTAATGATACAAATAATCCTTTTTCACAAACATCACTAGATTTTCTGATATACCAAAGTTTAGATTTATTTTCTTGGAAAATCGTATATTTGTCTTCTTCTGCAGTTAGTTCCAAACCTTCAGAAATTGATCTAGAGATGAGTGTACTTTGTTCTGCATTTGTTTTTTGAGCATAGGGAACAGATTGTTTTATCCATCCTGAGGCTTTTTCGTATTTGTTGTTATAGAAAACAACAGCCCTGTCAGTTCCTGAGCTGTTGGAATAAGCAAAAACATTTTCATTTACTCTGCCATTATCATATAAATCGTAAAATAGGAAGTTTTCAACATTTGCAAAAATGTATCTTTTTTTCATTAGTGGGAATATGTCTTTCCAATGTCTGTCTACAATATACTGTTTTGGTTGTTCATCACGATAAGCTCGTGTGTAATCCATTCCATATTTTTCTTCAAATCCTTCAATCTGACCATGTCCAAACATTGGCAATCCTGGCATTGTAATCATAAGTGTGCAGACGCCAAAATATTTATCACCGTCGCCGAATTGAGCAATAGCGGTTTCTTCATCAGGATTATTCATGAAATTTACATAACGTTTTAATATTTGAGGGTCAAAAGTGATAGTATTTTTTACTGTGTCGCGATATTTTTGATTTTCTTCTTTTTTTAGCATGTTCATAAAGGCACTGTTATAAACTCTATGCATACCAAGAGTTCTAACAAAATAGCCTTCCATCATCCAAAAAGCTTCAGCTAATAATAAAGTGTCTGGAACTTCTTTTGCTATTCTATCAACAACTTCTCTCCAAAATTCATTTGGAATTGCGTTATTGAATTGTTCTGAAGAAAGACCTGTTTCACTTCTTGTTGCAATATCGCCTCCGTGTCCTGGTTCTGGATACCATAAGCGTCTAATATGTTTTTTTGCCAAAACCATTGCTGCATCAAAGCGGATAATAGGAAAATTTCTTGCAACATGAATTATTTCTTGAATAACTTCTTCTCTAGCTTCTGGATTCAAAAAATCTATCTGGGCTGTATCATTCCAAGGAAGACCAGTTCCGTCATTTCCGTGGTAGATATAGCGAACGTCTCCTGTACTATTATCAACTCGTTTAAATACAACAGAACAGTCATTTTTTGAGTAGTAATGATCTTCTAGATAAACGCTTGTTCTTGAGTCATGGCTTAAATTTTCACCGTTGTATGTGTATTGTGGAAAAGGATTATCTCTTCGTTGAACAAACAAATCAGGCTTGTTCATAACCCAGTCTGAATCCATTCCTGTATGGTTTGGAACCATATCTGATGCAAGTCTGATTCCTCTTTGCCAAAGGCGCTGTCTTAGATTTGCTAGTGCATCCCAACCGCCAATA
>JAAZCS010000395.1 GCA_012513125.1 Treponema sp.
ATGTATTTATGGTGGTTTTTGGGTCGGAAAAGATTCAGAAATAGAAAATATTGATGGATATCGAAAAGATGTCGTAGAAGCATTTAAAGAAATTGAGATTCCAAATTTAAGGTGGCCGGGTGGTTGTTTTGCCGATGAATATCACTGGACTGATGGTATTGGACCAAAAGAAAATAGAAAAAAGATGATTAATTCTCATTGGGGCGGAGTTGTTGAAGATAATAGTTTTGGAACTCATGAATTTTTGCATTTATGTGAAGTTTTAGGTTGTAAACCATATATCAATGGAAATGTTGGAAGCGGAACAGTTAGCGAAATGTCTGAATGGGTTGAATATATGACGTTTAATGGCGAATCTCCAATGTCCAGATTAAGAGAAAAAAATGGTCACAAAGAACCTTGGAAAGTTGATTTCTTTGGAGTAGGAAACGAGAATTGGGGATGCGGTGGAAACATGCGACCTGAATATTATTCTGATTTATATAGAAGATATCAAACTTATGTACGCCAGTACGGAAAAGATAAAATATTTAAAATAGCGTGCGGACCAAATGGAAATGATTGGGATTGGACTGATGTTTTAATGAAAAATGCATGCAGATTTATGGATGGATTATCTCTTCATTATTACACATTTGAGCCAGATTGGAATACAAGACCATCTGCTACAAATTTTACAGAATTTGGATGGTATAATGGACTTGCAAGGGCGAGTTACATGGAAGAACTAGTACGTCGCCATGATGAGATTATGACAAAATATGATGCTGATAAAAGAGTTGCACTTGTTGTAGATGAATGGGGCATGTGGCATAAAGTTGAAGATAATACGAATCCAGGTTTTTTATATCAGCAAAATACTGTTCGTGATGCTCTTGTTGCGGGTATAACACTTAATATTTTTAACAATCACTGTGACCGCGTAAGAATTGCAAATATTGCTCAGGCTGTAAATGTTCTTCAATCTCCAGTTTTAACAGAGGGCAAAAAAATTGTTCTTACACCAACATGGCATGTTTTTCATATGTATAAAAATCACATGGACGCAATTCATTTGGATAGTTCTGTTTCAACTTCAAAAGTGGGAATGAATGGTGCTTTCTTGGATGCAATTAATGTTTCAAGTTCTCATAAAGATAAAGAATATAATGTTACAATTACAAATGCAGATTTGAATAATAGTAGAAAGGTTAGAATCAGATTTGACGGAATTGAAAGTGATATTTCTGCAATGAAATTTAGTGTTCTTTCAGGTGAAAAAATGAATAGCTGTAATACTTTTGAAGAACCAAATAGTGTTGTTGAAAAACAAGGAAATGCGACAATAATGGCTGATAAAAGAGAAGTTGAAATAGAACTACCAAACAGTTCTGTTGCATTGCTTTCAGTAACTGTTAAATAAAAAGGAAGTAATAGACCATGAGTTTTTGTCCTGTTTGTGAATCGGGTAGGGAATTATTGGGTATGGATTTAAGCGAAGATTTATTGAGTGAAATGGCACAACGGCAGGGTTTTGCTGATGGAGATGTTTCTTTGACTGAATACAACAATCGGCTTGGAATTTGTTACGTTTGCCCGTCAGCACAAGGAATGATGACTTGTGCTGAATGTGGTTGCTTTATTCAGTTTAAGGCAAAATCAAAAGGGTCTTTTTGTCCTATTGGAAAATGGTAAAAAAAAGGAATTTGTTAATATGATTAATTAGCAAATTCCTTTTTTATAATAATAGAAATTCTTTATAAGAAATTATTTGACCATAAAAGCCATATTTCCATGTGGTTTTATTTTAAAATTAGTTGATGAATCTAAACCAGTGTGATTCCATAAATCTCTAATTGTAATTTTGGATTTATTTTCGCTTTTATTCATCAATTCAAAGCTACATTCTTTTTCATCATCGGATAAATTAAAATAGCAATAAAATAATCCCCCATCGATGCTTTTATTAGACCAAATAACTATATCTTCGTGACAGCTGTTTGATATCATTCTTGATTGATAAGGACTCTTGTTCATTTGTAATATTTCATCATTAGAAAGTAAATCAAGTGTAAATTGGTTTAATCGTGGGAGATCAGTTCCAATCATTAGCGGAGAACGGAAAATACTCCAAAGTGTGAGCATTGTTTTCTGTTCATCTTCTGTAAATTTTGTGTGCCATTCTCCGTGTCCCCAGCCATATCCAAGCACATTTAGTGGTAACATATCGCAATCAGGCCAATTGCCATCGCCTGTATGAGTTTGCCAAATTTCACAACGTTCAAACATGTCCTTCAAAAGTCGCCAGTCATCCCAAAAATCGTCAGTAATTCTCCACATGTTTGCATATTTTTTATAATGATGGGCTTTATTTATCAGAGCCGGTCCTGGGCTTAAA
>JAAZCS010000396.1 GCA_012513125.1 Treponema sp.
CAATAAATATTGCGCCTATTGGAAAGAGAAGTTCTTCAAGCTTCATGCCAACGAAGAGGAACTTAATAGGATTTTTATTGATATCTACGACGTTGCAGATGAGCTGACACCGGAAGTATCATTGGAAGAGATTACAATTTTGAAAGAGGAGACCATGATTAAGGGTGGGAAATTAACTTTTAGGAAGGACGTTATTGTTAAACAGTTTGTTTCCTACGATGTAGGCTGAATGTTCTGGCGTTACTCTATTGATAAAGAAGGGCTGGTCCTTGCAAACCAGGGAGAAAAGCTAACTGATTTTAAAGAAAAAGTACCCGGAGCTACTTTCCTGCCGGATGAAGATAATATAATCCCGATCCTCGATGACGAATATTACACGGATGACATCGTAGGCAGGTTTAAGGAGTTTTTGAAGCTTACTTTCGGGGCGGAGACGCTTTCCGAAAACCTTGACTTTATTGCAGGGGCGCTTTCGAAGAAAGGAGAGGCTTCTGAGAAAATCATAAGGGATTATTTCTTGAAGGATTTCTACAAAGATCACGTTAGGATGTATAAAAAGAGGCCGATTTACTGGCTCTTTACTTCAGGAAAAGAAAAGGTGTTCAATGCGCTCGTTTACATGCACAGGTATGATAAAACTACTCTGGCGAAGATGAGGATCGATTATCTGCTTGATTTTGAGTCTAAGCTGGATGCTCAGAGGTCGCTTCTGGAAAAAGAGATTACTGAGAATCCGGAGAACCGAAGAAAAGCTGAATCAGAGCTTGCAAAACTCAATAAGAAGATTGAAGAGCTCGTTAAGTATGATGAACTGCTTCAGCATAAGGCGGATCAGATGATTGAGATTGATCTGGATGATGGGGTCAAAGTTAATTATGAGAAGTTTGAGGGGTTGGTGGGGAAGATATAAACTAATAACGAAAATTTGACTACATCAAAACGTACATGACAAGTTTTATTAAAGACTTCACTTTATGCATTTTAAAAACTCTTTTTATTTTTCGAGGAAAAAGTACAGAATAATTTTGGGATGATGGTTCTTTTGAAATTGAAATCGTTATATATAGAAAATTTTAGGAATATTAAGGAACTCGAAATGGAGTTTTCATCATTAACCGTAATAGTTGGTGAAAATAACATAGGAAAAACAACGATATTAAAAGCGTTGTACAAGATTTTAAAAATGGATGAAAGTCCTCATAGAGTTCGATTTTTTGAAGACGATTTTTATTTTGATAAATCTTCCAACAAAAGAAGCACTGAAATTGTAATTGAATTATCATTTGATGAATTAGATGAAAATGATAAAACCGCTTTTGTTTGGTCTGGAATAGATATTTCAAACAATCAACTTAGTGTACGCCTTGAAGCAAAGTGGGAAGAAGAAAATAATGATGCTAATGTGGAGCTCTTTTTTGTTAGAAAAGATGATCCTGAAAATTCGAAGGGAGAAAATTTCAACCTTACCCATAAAAGATACATACCATTCTACTACATCGACGCTTACAGAGATATTTGGAAGGAAACAAATTCATCGAGTGGGGATCTTAAACAAATTTTCAAAGACCACAACAAACACTATTTAAAACCATTAAATGCACAAATTGTCTCATGTATAAAAAATATAGATTTATATTTAAATGAATATGAGAAAAATGAAGATTCTTCGATTTCAGAAATTTTGGTTGAAATGGATGACAATTTAGGAGATTTTGCTCTTGATAACTCGATACCCTTGGTAGATTGTTTAACAGAATTTAATATGAAGTTGGATGATTGCAATAGACGTTTAGATGAATGCATTTCTGAAACAGAACCCCGAGATAAAGAGTTGATCAAAAAAATACAGCAAAGTGTCCAGAATATATGCCAAAAAACAAGTGTTCAACAAACTATAGAAGAATTACAATCAAAAATAAATGGTCTTCACGGAATCCGAGAGATTAAAAGTATATTAAATGAAAATTTATCTCTGTTCGTTCCAGAAAGTCAAATCGAAATAGATCTCGCAAAAATTGAAGAATTAAATTTATTTAATGAGAATCATGTATCTTTGGAAGATGTATCTATTTTCAAGCAGGGTAGTGGTTTTCAAGGTTCCTTTGTAATCGCGCTTAAACTCAGTAGATTGTTCACCCACATGAAGTTCTCTGAAGAGAAACTAACGAACCTCATAGTTGCAATTGAAGAGCCAGAGGCTCACATGCATCCACATTTGCAACGTAGTTTAATCAAAAAGTTGAAAGTGAAACAGCGGAAATTTGCTGAAATGGGATATAACGTTCAACTTATTGTTACAACTCATTCTCCCTCTATATTATCACAAATAGAGAAATCAGATATTTGTATGTTAAAAAGAGATAATAAAGCGTGTAAGGCAATTAGATTCGATGAAGCTTTTGAAAAAAAAATTACTAGTAAATTGGGTAATAATAAGCTAAAACACTTCGATTCTGTATTTAGATCGTATCCAGAGATATTTCTATCTCGAGGTGTGATAATAGTCGAAGGCCATAGTGAATTTGGAGCATTGCCAGAATTTGCTAAGATTATCAATGTTGATTTAGATGATTTGGGTTTGTCGGTTATTAATGCTGGTGGTAAAGGTAATGCTAAACCAATGTATACAATAATAAATAAGTTTGCAAAATGTGCAGCTATTAAAGACAAAGATAATGATACTTATGCAGATTCTTTAATCGATGATGAAAATGAACCATTCTATAGAACAAATTACGCTGATTTCGAGGAAGAACTCCTAAACCATGTAGACAGTTATGAACTTGCCAATATACTTATAAAGGTCGATCCCGAAACTATTGGAAAATATTATCTTGAACTCATAAGAAAATACGTTGTAAATGCAGAAAGTATGGAAGTTACCGAAATTTTATCGAATTTAGACAATTTAGATTTTACAGATCTCAAAGAAAAAACTAAAGATACTATAAAAACTGAATTGTCTAAGACTTTAAAGAAATATAAATCGGCATTAATGGGATCAATGATTAGTTCGCATCTTAAAGAAGATCAAATCCCTTCATGTTATAAAGATATCATTTTAAAAGCTAAAGAGATGGTGGTTCAAAATGAGCAATGATCCATCTCAAGATTTCGCAATTACCTATCCCGTTGAATCATCTCTCTTCATAACAGCTCCGCCTGGATATGGAAAAACCTATGTAATGATCAAAAGGATAGAATATTTAATTTTAAGAGGATGTATAAAACCTCCACAAAAATTGCTTGCTCTGACATTTTCTAATGCAGCGGCAGATGAAATGAAAAAACGTTTGAGAATAAATATTCCATATGGAGAAAAATATGTAGATATTATGAATTTTCATACATTTGCATACAAACTCCTGAGATGTTATGGAAATTATATTGGAATAAGCAGATTTTTCACCATTCTTGATGAAAATAAGAAAATAGAATACAAAAATAACTATTATAGAGCTTATATCAGAAGTTCATCATCTAAATGGGAAAGAGAAGCTGATTTTGTATCTGAATACAACACATGGTACAACAAGAAATTCTTACAAGGAACAGATTACATAGATGTCGAAAACGAAATGACATTTGAAAATTTAAGAAGTTCAATGAATGAAGATTTAATCAATAAAGAAAACTTAGATTTTGATCACTTATTATTTAAGGCAATAGATCTACTTCAACAAAATGAATATGTAAAAAATCTATTTTTAAATAAGTATCCAATATTGCTTGCTGATGAGTTTCAGGATACAAATTACATTCAATACAAACTGTTTAAGGAAATCGGGATTGATTCTAACGGGACTAAAAAAGTTGTTTACGTAATGGGGGATAAAAAACAGGCAATAATGAGATTTCAAGGGGCTAATCCAGATAATATTGCTTTTTTAATACAAGATTTTAACTGTGAGATATATCAATTAAACAAAAATCACAGAGCAGATTCTGAGCATATACTTCATATAACAAAAAAATTAAGGGATCCATCCTTTTTCGTCTCGGAAGCAAAAAATGAGATATATATACACAATACAGTTGAAGAAGAAATGAAAAGAATTATCGAAATAATTTTGAGATTATTGCAAAATGGCGTAAATCTTCATAATATCTGTATACTATTCCCACAAAAAAGAACCTCTAACTGTATCAAAAAAGTATTTAAAAAGAATTCTATCGAATATGTTGATATAAGTGACTTCAAAATGGGCTCCATCACCGAAGAATATTCAGCATTAATTGAAGGTATAAGAAACCAAATAGAAGAAAAATGTGTAAAAAAATCTGTAAGAAGAATAATTGATGAGTTGATCGATGAAAACTATTCAGGTGAATCCAAGAATACTATACTCTTGACAACCATTAGAAAGTTTTCTTCTTCTTTTGATAGAGGTCATTATTCATCAATAGAAGTTTGGAAACGCTTGCAAGAGTTCTATAATTGCATACAAATGGAAATTGACTGGGTTCAACTTGTAAAATCAAACGTTAGAAATAAAGTGTATTTATCAACTATTCATGGTTCAAAAGGACTTGAATTTGATTACATTTTTATGGTAGGAATAGTAAATTTCAAGATGCCACATTCTACATTATGTTTTCCGTGCTCTGATTTCAGAAATCCTAAACAAGTAGAGATTTCAGAGTCAAAAGATCTTTTTTACGTAGGTGTCAGTAGAGCAATCAAAGAAATTATCTTTTTTTACAGCAA
>JAAZCS010000397.1 GCA_012513125.1 Treponema sp.
GCATTAATCCTGCAGCTCCTGCAATTCCATTTACAATTATATCAGGTTTTGATTTATCAATTAATCTTTGAAAGTCATCATAAGTAGCGTTGCATGATAAAAGGGAAGGGCAAGAAAATTCTTCTGCTATTTGGTTTAATTTTATTTCATTAGTATGAGCTTGAACTCCGCATACACAAAATTGATCCTTCATATTTCTAATAATATCAATAGTGTTACTACCAATAGAGCCAGAACAACCTAGAACAAGAACTTTTTTCATAAATTATAAGTTATACAAAAAATGTACTCCAATATAAAAAATTGGAGCCGCAATTAGAAGCGAATCAATTGAATCCAATACTCCGCCTCTTCCAGGAATAATATTCCCGCTATCTTTAACATCACTGAATCGTTTAAAAACTGATTCAATTAAATCTCCTGTTATTGCACCAAATGCTGTGATTACACTAACAATGAAAATCTTCCAATAATTTCCTTCTAAAATTTGAGGAAAAAAGTATTTGAATAAGATACCTGATGCTATTGCTGCTACAATACCACCTAAAAAACCAATAATGCTTTTATTAGGGCTTGCTGCTATAAAACCTCTATTATTTTTACCAAAAAGAATTCCAAAAAACCAAGCCGCAGAATCACAGAGAAAAACAAGAAGAAAATATAATGCCACAAAATATACAGCATTATCTAAAACTGTTAATCTTGTAATAAATGTAATCATAAAACCACAATAAAAAATAATTAACTATGACATTGCTATTTTAGTAATAGAGTTTTTAAAATCTTTTGCAAAAAAGCATTCTATTGCCATCAGAATGATTACTTCAAATGTAAATACCCATGAAGTAACATTTTGCGAAATTCTTAGAACAATAAACAAGTAAGAAAGAATCGGTAAACTGACAGTTTCGATTAAAATAAGTACTTTTGGATAAAGTTCACTTTTTGTTGATAACATATTGTAGAATTCGTTTGCTGCTAATAATGAAAAGATTGAGATTATAATATTTAGAAACAAATGATTTCCAAAATTAAAGAAAACAAGTAATAAAACCAATGGAATACCGATAAAAAATGTTAACAGTCTTTTAAAAACCTTATTCATTGTTATGCTCCGTTATGAATTCCTGAACTAGCTTTTTCTGAACCAAACCTTCGATTTCTATGTTGAAAGATTTCTATATCATTGAGAAATTCTTCATTCGAATAATCGGGCCAAAGCGTATCTGTATATATTTGTTCAGCGTAAGGAATGTGCCATAGTAAATAATTACTTAATCTAAACTCTCCACCTGTTCTAATTAATAAATCAACATCAGGACTGTCAGGCATATCTAAATTATCACTAACTATTTCATCTGTAATTTCTTCAGCTGAAAGATTTTTAGAAATAATTTTCTTTATACCTCGAACAATTTCATCTCTTCCACCATAATTAATTGCTAAATTTAATGTCATTCCTGAAAAATCCTTTGTTTCTTCAATAGAATCTAAAATATCTTTCTGAATTAATGGTGGTAGTTTTTGAATATTACCTATGTGATGCAATTTGATTCCATTGTCTTTATAAAATTTCAGTTCTGATTTTAAATGTATATGAATTAAATTCATTAAAAACCCAACTTCAGTTTCCGTTCTTTTCCAATTTTCAGTAGAAAAAATATATAACGTTAGATATTTAATTCCAATTATAGAAGCTTCTTTCACGATTCTCTTAACTGTATGTAAACCTTCATCATGTCCATTTGTACGAGGTAAATTTCTATTTGATGCCCATCTACCATTTCCGTCCATCGTTATTGCAACATGTGAAGGCAACTGATTTAAATCAAGATTCATTAGTTTTGAAGAATTTCCTTTTCTTTAGATTCGTATACTTTATCAATTTCTGCACAGAATTTATCAGTAAGTTTTTGCAATTTATCGCTTTCTAATTTTAAATCATCTTCTGTGAGTTCAGCTTTTTTTTGTAATTTTTTGAACTCATCGTTGCCATCTCGGCGTATATTTCTAATTGCAGTTCTTGAATTTTCTGCAATTGCTTTTGACTGTTTTACTAATTCCTTTCTTCTATCTGCTGTTAGGGGAGGAATTGAAATTCTAATTACTTTTCCATCATTTGATGGATTTAATCCTAAATCAGAAGTTTGGATTGCTTTTTCTATTTCACCAATGAGTGATTTATCAAAAGGCTGAATTATAACTGAACGTGCTTCTGGAATAGAAATGGTGGCAACCTGATTAAGAGGAGTTTTTGAACCATAATAATCTACACGAACCTTATCGAAGATTGATGCATTTGCACGTCCTGTTCTTATTGTATTTAATGAATCTTTTAAGGAATTAATTGTTTTTTCCATTCTTGTTTCGTTTGATTCTGCCATTATTTACTCCAATTATATTAAAATATAAAAAAAACAATGCAGTATTTAAACTGCATTGTCATAATAAAATTATTTACCAAGTACAAAAAGTTTTGATGTTACAAATTCCAATTTTGCATTATTTTCTTTTGCAACTTCAGCTAATTTAGCTGATACTGTTTTTTTATCATCTTTTACAAACATCTGGTTTTCAAAACAAATTTCTGCTAAATGTTTACTAACTTTTCCCTGAAGAATACCTTCTTTTACATTTTCAGGTTTTCCTTTCATTTTATCATCTTGATCCATTTGAGCTGCAAAGATTTCTTTTTGTTCATCTATATAGCTTTGAGGAACATCATTTTTTGATGTGTATGAAGGTGTAAACGCTGCAATGTGCAAACAGCAATCATAAGCAAATGTCTTAACTGCTTCAGATGCAGAACCTTTAATAACAACAACAGAACCTGTTTTTTTGTCACTATGGATATAAAATGCACCTACTGAATTTTCAGGAATTTCAAATACTTGTAATGTTGGAACTGACATATTCTCACGGATTTTTACAGCAAGTTCTTTTAATAAAGCATCATGTTCTGGCTCAACTTTTGAAAAACCTTTAGAGATTGTTAAATCCAACATTTTTTCACCAAGAGCAATAAAATATGCATTGTTTGCAACGAAATCAGTTTCGCAAGTTATTTCTATAACATAAATTTTATTACCATCTTGACGGATAAAAAGCCTACCTTCTGTAGTAGCTCTTTCTGAGCGTTTTGCTATAGCTGCAAGACCTTTTTCTTTAAGCAATTTTTCAGCTTCAGCTATATTTCCATTACATTCTGTAAGGGCTTTTTTACATTCCATCATTCCTGCACCCGTTTTTTCGCGAAGTGCTTTTACATCAGCTGCTGTAATTGCCATAATTAGTCCTTATAAATTTTATCTTCATCAACAAGAATATCTTTTTCATCAGCTACAACATCTTCTTCTTTTGCTTCTGTAGGTTGATAATTTGAATAATCTACGATTTCTTCATCTTCATTCTTAATAACAGCATCTGTTTGAACACCGTCTTCATCTTCATTTAGATTTTCAAGAATCTTTAAGCCAGCTTCATTATCTGATTCGATAACAGCATTTGCAATAATAGAAGTGAATAAAGAAATTGCACGAATAGCATCATCATTACCTGGAATAGGGAAATCAATGCCTTCTGGATTACTATTTGTATCTACAACTGCAATGATAGGAATACCCATTCTGTTAGCTTCTGCAACTGCAATTTGTTCTTTATGTGTATCAATGATGAAAATAACACCTGGAAGATCTTTCATTTCTTTAATTCCACCAAGGTTTTTCTCTAATTTAGCTTTTTCTTTCTGGTGTGCAGAAATTTCTTTTTTAGTTAAATTTTCGAAAGTTCCATCGATTTCCATTTTTTCAATTTTCTTGAGTCTCTGTAGAGATTTTTTAATTGTAGAAAAGTTTGTTAGCATACCACCAAGCCAGCGGTTGTTAATGTAGAACATACCACAACGTTCAGCTTCTTTCTGAACAGCTTGTTGTGCTTGTTTTTTAGTTCCAACAAATAGAACTGATTTTCCGGCTGCAGTTACTTTTCTAACTTCATCGTAGCCGTCTTTAATTGCAGCGATTGTTTTCTGCAAATCAATAATGTGGATTCCATTACGTTCAGCGAAGATATATTTCTTCATACGTGGATCCCATCTTTTTACCTGATGTCCAAAATGAACTCCAGATTCCAATAAATTTTTCATGGTTACTACTGCCATAACCAACTCCTTCATCGATAGATTAAATCTATCCCTTACTCTTTTTCTCGTAACGTATACACGCCCGGAATTTCAAGATTAGTCTAAAATAGAATAACCTTGTTCTTTTAAAATATCATAAAGTTCAAAGATAGGCAACCCTATAACACCACTATAAGAGCCTGATATTTTTTCAATAAAACATGAGGCAAGACTTTGTATTCTATATCCACCAGCAGCTCCGTGCCATTCCCCTGAATCTACATACCACTGAATTTCTTCGTCTGTCATTGGTGCAAATGTTACTTCAGTGATGTTTGTTTTTGAACTAGTTTGATGTTTTCTTCCATTATAAAGTACTATTGATGTGATAACAGAATGAGTTGTTCCTTGAAATTTCTTTATGAAATCAAATGCTTGTTCTTGACTTTCAGGTTTCCCATATATTTCATTGTTAAAAAGGATGATAGTGTCAGCACCTAAAATCCAAGGAATTTCTTGTTCACTAGGAAGAGAATGTATAACAGCAAGAACTTTTTCTCTTGCTAGTAATTCTGGAATCTCTTTTTTATCAACAATAGGAGAAAATGATTCGTCAATGTTTGGCATTATTACTCTAAATGGAATTTTTAACATTTTTAAAATTTCCTGTCTTCTTGGTGAAGAAGATGCTAAAATAATTGGTTCCATATAATATCCTTATTTGATTTTTTTACTTGACAAGTTAAATATTTAACTTTAATGTGATTTATTATTTTATGATAATTACGAGAGTTTAGCTCATCTGGATAGAGCGTTGGCCTCCGGAGCCAAAGGTGGTGGGTTCGAATCCCATATCTCTCAAAAAAAAGCACCTCAACTTGTATTGGGTGCTTTTTTTTGTTTAAATTCTAATCTCCATTAACTTCGTTTGAAGATGAAGACTTTTTATTTGAATCTTTAGAAGATGATGAACTTGATGACAATTCTTTTAATAATTTATATGCTTTTGTTCTTACTGGAGTTACATAATGGTAATCAGTTGAAATTCTTGCAATTGTATCAATCATTGTCTTTTTGTTCTCAGTATTACTAGCAAGTGTTTCCATGGCATTTAGAACTTCTAGAGCCAAGCTACTTGTTGGATTTAGAACTTGATTTCGTCTGTTTGCGAATGCAATTGCGTCTACAACTTCGTCGTTCTCATTTATTCCAATTTCACCTAGTGATTTTACAGCTGCAGCAATTACCATTGGTTCATTATCTGCAACGGCAATAGATACTAATGTGTTTTTAGAATGTTCTGTTGGTACTTTTGCTAACAAGAAACAAGCTTGTCTTCTTATTTCTGGAAAGTTATTTACTAAACGACCATTTGTTCTTGATTGATTTGTTAATCCTTCACCAGCAAGATTGTCCAAAGCCTGTACAATTTCAGTTGAAGTGTTTCCATCGGAAATAGCACTTTGAATATACTGTAAAGCTACTAATTTGTTGTCATAATCTTCTGAATTTGCCAAAGTGGAAATAATGTCTGAATCAACATCATTTAAATATTCACTTTCAACAGAAACCTCAGATTCTTTAGTAGAAGTTTTTTTCTGAACATTTTGGGTTTGTGCAAATACTGCATTGCCAATATATATCAATAGAGAAGCTAAAATTACTTTTTTTAATAATTTCATAAACAAATTCCTCCAAAAGGGTAAAAATATTTCATTATTATAATTCATATTAAGTAAAAAATCAACTTTATTTGAATTAGCTTTTATTATACAGTTGGAAGATTAATTAGCCATTTTCCATTCTGTTTTGTAAACGAGTAGTAAACTATAGCAGTTTTGTCGCTTTTAACTTCAACAGCTTTTACTTCAGTTTTTGAGATATATCTGATTTCCTCAACTTTGCTTCTTTTCCTTGATGGAATGAATACATATTTAAAATAATCATCTATTCTGTAAAGAACTATTGTTTTATCTGGAAGTTTTTGTTGTGCTCTTTTTATATTTGCTGGATTTGAATAATATTTTAATGATTCTGGTGTTATATATTTTGTCCAAGATTCGAAATCCTGTTCTTCCATAATTTTAGATAGGTTATTAATAATTTCTAGAATAGCAGCTTTATCATCTGTAAACTCTGACATACTGATAGATTCTTTATCAGATAAATTATTAATTGATCTTAAATATTCATCATTGTCTGCATCTACAACGTCATCTTCGTTTACTTCGTTTATAGGTGCTTCTTTTTCTACAATTTGATTTGTGGAATTACAAGAAATAAACAAACAAAATAAAATAGTCACTATAAAAAATAAATAATTTCTTTTCATATGGTGATTTTACATCTATTGCTCGTTTTCGTCAAATAATGTAGATTTTATTCTATTATGGTAAAAGCGATTTTTGCGGGTTCTTTTGATCCTCCAACTAATGGGCATTTGGATATTATTCAAAGGGCATGTAAATTATTTGATATTGTCGATGTAGTTATCGCAGTTAATCCTCAAAAAAAATATTTATTTTCTAAAGAAGAAAGATTAGCTTTTTTAAAAGATTTGCTTAAAAATATTAAGAATGTTGAAGTACATACTTGTAGTGGACTAATTGTAAAATACGCAGAAAAAGTAGGGGCGAAAACTCTTATTAGAGGAATTCGTTCAACAAATGATTTCGGCTATGAATTTGAAATTGCAATGATGAATCAATCTATAAATAAAGATATTGAAACGATTTTTATTCCAACAAAAGAGGAATATGCAATTATAAAATCAAGTTCAATAAAAGAATTGGCACAGTTTGGTGGTAATATAGAGAAAATGGTTCCTAAAATTGTGGAAAATGCGGTATATAAAAAATATAACAATGTGGAAAAATGATTTTAAATGACATAATTTTGAATTTTGTTTGACAAAATATTTTTTTTAGTTATAATTAGTTGACACTCTGATTGGAACTATTGTATTATAGCTTAAGTTTTATCAGAAAAAAAGTGAGGTTATATATATGGCAGTTCCTAGATCGAAAACATCAAAAGCCGTTACAAAAAGACGTCAAAGCATTAATATGAAATTGGAGGCTCCTCAGTTGGTTGAATGTAATAATTGTGGAAATCTCGTACAATCTCATCATGTATGCCCAAAATGCGGTTTCTACCGTGGACGTCAGGTTATAACACCAGAAACAAAGGCTTAATTTAGGAGAAAAAAATGGACGAATTGTTTGAAAAAATCCAGAAATTGATTGCAGAAAAATTGGAAATTGAAGAAAGTAAGATTACTTTGGATTCTTCTTTCAGAAATGATCTTGGTGCAGATAGCTTGGATACTTATGAACTAGTTTATGCAATTGAAGAAGAATTAGGAGTTCAGATTCCTGATGAAAAAGCTAATGAATTTGAAACAGTTCGTGATGCTTATGATTTTATTAAATCAGAACAAAGTAAATAAGTTCTATAAAAAGATAAGATCTTAAAAGAGAAAGTGCAGGTTTGTTTAAACTTGTACTTTTTTTTTATTAACATACCAAATCGAGGGTTTCATGGGTAATACAATTGATGATGAACGTAAAAAAGAATTAAATGACTTTTGCAAAAAAGTATCAATAAAATTTAAAAAAATAGAACTATTAGATCAGGCTTTTCATCATCGTTCAATAACAAATGAAAAAAATCATATATTAAATAATGAGCGTTTGGAATTTTTAGGTGATTCAGTGTTAGGTATTGTTACAGCTGCTTATTTATATAACAATTTCAACAATCCAGAAGGGGATTTGGCTAAAATTAAATCCGCTGTAGTTTCTGAAAAAGCATTAGCTCCTATTGCTGTAAAGTTGGGGTTAGATAAATTATTAGTTTTAGGACATGGAGAGGAATTAAGCGGAGGAAGAAGCAAGCCGGCTATTTTGGCTGACTGTATGGAAGCTGTTATAGGTGCTTATTATCTTGATAATGGTTATAAGGCAGCTGAAAAATATATACTTTCATTTATTGTTCCAGAAATAGATTACGTAAATAATAATGGTATGAAAGATTATAAAACTTTACTTCAAGAGGCTTATCAAAAAAAGTCAAAATCTTGTCCTGTTTATGAATTGGTAAATAAAAAAGGTCCCGATCATGATCAAACTTTTGTTGTTGTTGTTCATTTAGGCGACAAAACTTATGGACCTTGTTCTGGAAAAACAAAAAAAGATGCAGAACAATGTGCAGCAAAGTTGGCATTAATTGATTTTAAATAATTAAAAATATGATATAATATAAAAATGAAAAAAAATGAAATAAATAACAAAAATAAAAAAATCATGTTTTACAATTTTTTATTTACGGTTATTATTGGTATTGTAATTGCAGTATTGAGTTTTACAAATATTTTTGAAAAACTAGATTATCGTATTTTTGATTCTCTACTAAAGAATCGACCTGAACCTGCAATGTCTGAAAAAATTGTAACAATTGGTATTGATGATGCTTCTATTGAAGCTATGGGTGAATGGCCTTGGAGCCGTGATATTATTGCGGATACTCTGATTAGATTAAAAGAAGTAGAAGCGGAAACAGCAATTTTCGATATTGAATATATTTCACCATCAAAACATGGAGTTGCACCTTCTGCGTCAGAAATCTTAAGTGAAAAATTAGTTGAAACAGAAACATCTGTAAATAATGCTTTAATGGATTTAGCTGAGGCACCTTTATCAGGAATTCCTATAGGTGAATTATCAAATTATGCAGCTGATGCAATCAATCAAATAGTATATCCTGCTTTTTCATATATTCATGAATCTCTAAATAGTGATTTGTTACGAGATAATGATGAATATTTTGGTGAAGCGTTACAATTCTTTGGAAATTCTTTTTTGACTGTAAATAATATGAATTTAGGCTATACACCTGATATTGAAAATAATCACTATATTGAAACTAGATTTTTGTTTCATAATGTAAAAGATAATAGGGAATATATTTCTGCAAATAATAAATATACGGAAATAGAAACTTATGATGGGGTTGGAAGAGGATTTACGCCAGCATTAAGTACATTGATTAATCGGTCTAATGGTGTTGGTTTTACAAATTCACTGATAGATAATGATGGTATTAGAAGAAGAATTGAACTTCTTTATAAATATAATAACAATTATTTAGGTCAATTAGTCTTTTCTCCATATATTCAATATGTAAATCCTGATGAAATAATTCGTGGTAAGAACTATTTAGTACTTAATAATGCTAATGTTAATGGTTTGAAAAAAGATATAAAGATTCCGCTTGATAAAAATGGTCGAATGATAATCAATTGGATTCATTCACCTCTTTTTGAATCGTTTAAATATCAATCAATTATTTCAATTATTGATTTGGATAACATTGAATCTAATATAGAAATAGTTATCAATAATTTACGAAATTATGAAATAACAGATAAAAATTTTAATTATTTAAGTTTTATTACAGAAATACAAGATTTAATAACTGATTATAACAATATTAAAGTTATGAAGAACAAATTGTTATCCCAGTGCAAAGGTTATGATATTAAAGGCAATGTTTTGGAAGGTATTAGTGATGAAGAATATAAGGTGTATTTTTCATTGAGAAATTCGTTTTTCGCTAATTTAGGATTATTTTTAAATAGAAACCATCTTGTTGAAATAGGTCAAAGAATTGATGAAATGAAAGAAGAATCCATGGATGTGGGTTCTTTCTATGATGATATAAAAGAAGAATTTGATTTACTTACTAATGAATACAATGTTTATGAAGATAATTTACTTAATATTCGCAATATATGTAAAAACTCATTTTGTATAATTGGTAATGTTGCAACGTCTACTACAGATATTGGAGCAACTCCTTTTCAAAAACAGTTTCAGAATGTAGGTATTCATGCAAACATATTAAACACATTATTGTCTGAAGATTTTATTTATTCTTATAATTGGTATTGGAGCTTAATGATTTGTTTTATTGTTTCAGCAGTCACTTTGTTATTAATTGGTACAAAATCTGAAAAAATACAAAATATTGTTGGTGGAATAATTCGTGTTGTAGTTCTTCTTATTTTCTTTGTTATTTTTAGAATTTTCAAAATTTATTTTCCTGTTGTAGGTTCTGTAATTTTCTTTTCTATTATTGATTATCTAGCTGGCGTTATTTATCGTTTTATTTTGAGTACAAAAGAGAAAAACTTAATTACAAAAGGTTTTGAATTATACCAGTCAAAAGAGCTTTTACAGCAAATTATCGATAATCCAGAAGGGTTAGGAAAAGAAGGTATTAACCGTGAAATAACAGCATTGTTTTCTGATATAAAAGGATTTTCAACATTTTCTGAATCTATCAATAAGGATTATATTCACAATCATCCAATTTACCAAAAAGACACATCATTAACGGCACCAAGTCTTTTAGTTAATATTTTAAATGATTACTTAGGTGCTATGTCTGAAAAAATAATTGATAATAAAGGTTATATTGACAAATACATTGGTGATTCTATTGTTTCTATGTTTAATAAACCAATCGAAAATGATGATCACGCTTATTCAGCATGTCGTTCTGCTATAATGATGAAAAAAGCTGAAAAAGAGTTTAATGAAAAGAATCTAAGTGAAAATAGAATACCAAGTGCACTTTATACTAGAATCGGTATCAATACTGGTGAAGTTCTAGTTTGTGATTTGGGACCGGAACATAAGAAAAATTTTACCATGATGGGTGATAATGTAAATCTTGCAAGTAGACTTGAAGGTGTTAACA
>JAAZCS010000398.1 GCA_012513125.1 Treponema sp.
AAATAAATAGCCGTCTTTAATTATATTGCAGTTTATAAGTATTTACAAATGATTATTTCTATTTACAGTGTGAATAAAAAAAGTTAAAATTAAAAATTGAAATAAAATTAGGAAGTATGTGAAATATATGAAACAACTGATATTAGGAAATGCAGCAGCTGCAAGAGGTTTATACGAAGCTGGCTGTTCAATTGTGTCAAGTTATCCTGGAACACCAAGTACAGAAATTACAGAAGAAGCTGCAAAATATGATGAAATTTATTGTGAATGGGCTCCAAATGAAAAAGTTGCCCTTGAATCTGCTTTTGGTGCATCATTGGCGGGAAAGCGTGCTTTTTGTGGAATGAAACATGTTGGCTTGAATGTTGCAGCTGATCCTCTTTACACAATTTCATATACTGGAGTAAATGCAGGCTTAGTAATAGGTGTTGCAGATGATCCATCTATGCATTCGTCTCAAAATGAACAAGATTCAAGACATCACGCAATTGCTTCAAAAACACCTATGCTTGAACCATCAGATTCGGAAGAATCCAAAGAATTTGTAAAAATCGCCTTTGAACTTTCAGAGAAATTTGACACACCAGTTTTGTTAAAAATGTGTACAAGAGTTGCTCATTCTCAAAGTATTGTTGAATTAGGTGAAAGAGTTGAAGTTCCCCTAAAAGAATATAAAAAGAATATTCAAAAGTACGTTATGGCACCTGCAAACGCAATAAAAAAACATCCTATTGTTGAACAAAGAATGAAAGATATTGCTTCATGGGCTGAAACTAGTGGAATAAATAAAATAGAAGATTACAACACTGAAATTGGTGTTATTACATCTTCAACAAGCTATCAATATGTAAAAGAAGTTTTTGGTGACAGTGTTAGTGTTTTAAAGCTTGGAATGGTAAATCCTCTTCCTGAAACAACAATCCGAGATTTTGCATCTAAAGTCAAAACTATTTATATAATAGAAGAATTAGATCCAATTATTGAGAATTATTGTAAATCTTTACAGTTGAAAGTTGAAATTCACGGAAAAGACGTTCTTCCAATTTGTGGCGAGTACAGTCAAAATATTATCGCAAAAGCGTTCGGAAAAACTACCGCAAAAGGAAAATCATTATCTGATGAAATCCCTGTTCGTCCTCCAATTATGTGTGCAGGCTGTCCTCATCGAGGAATTTTTTATGTTTTAAATAAATTGAAACTTACTGTTCTTGGAGATATTGGTTGTTATACTTTGGGTTCTGTAGCACCATTAAACGCTATGGACATGACACTTTGCATGGGAGCTTCTTTTAGTAGTATTCATGGTTGGAATAAAGCTTTGGGCACGGATGGAGAATCAAAAACTGTAGCTGTAATCGGGGATTCTACATTTATGCACTCAGGAATGACCGGTCTTGCAACAATCGCCTATAATCAATCAAATTCCACAGTTATTGTGCTTGATAATTCAATTACAGGAATGACAGGACATCAACAAAATCCTACGACAGGAAAAAATCTTTATGGAGAGCCAGCCGGTCAAGTAAATCTTGAATTATTGGCTAAGGCTATGGGAATTAACAGAATCAAAGTTATAGATCCATATAATCTTGAAGAGTCTGAAAAAGTAATAAAAGAAGAATTATCTGTTTCTGAGCCAAGCTTGATAATAAGCCGTCGCCCTTGTGTTTTATTAAAAAGCGTGAAGCCAAAACCTGCACTTAGTGTAAATGAAGAAAAATGTAAATCTTGCAAAATGTGCATGAAAATAGGTTGTCCTGCAATCAGTATGAAAGGTGGAAAAGCAAAGATAGATGAAACTCTTTGTGTTGGATGTGGTGTTTGTACACAAATGTGCAAATTTGACGCTTTAAAATAGATTGTGAATTAAAAGGATTTTAGAATGGTTAAGAATATAATGATTGTTGGCGTTGGTGGACAAGGAGCTTTGCTCGCAAGTAAAACACTTGGAAAAGTTCTACTGGACGCTGGATTTGATGTAAAGGTTAGTGAAGTTCATGGAATGAGCCAAAGAGGAGGCAGTGTTGTTACATATGTCCGCTATGGTCAAAAAGTTTATTCCCCAATTATCGATGAAGGTGAAGCAGATTTTATAGTATCATTTGAACAACTTGAGGCAGCAAGGTACACAAGATATTTGAAGAAAGATGGACAGATTGTTGTGAATACTCAAGAAATTGATCCTATGCCAGTAATAACAGGAGCTGCAAAATATCCTGAAAATTTAATTGAAAAAATGCAGAATGAAGGATTTAGAGTTGATTCAGTTGATTGTTTGACTTTGGCAGAAAAAGCTGGAACAGCAAAGGCTGTTAATATCGTTTTAATGGGCAGACTATCAAAATATCTAGAATTTTCTGAATCACAATGGCTTTCTGCAATTGAAAAATTAGTGAAACCAGCCTTTTTAGAAATGAATAAAAAAGCCTTTATCGAAGGGCGGCAATAAATATTGCAAAAAAAACAAACAATCATTGAGCAAAAAGCCACCAAATTATCAAAAAAACTTGGTGAGAATGCATCTGAAGAAGATGTTAATAAAGTACGAAAAAACTTAAACAAAATGAATAGAGGCATAGTTTCGAAAGTTTGGGATAAAGTTTTAAGTTTATGGCAAGCATTCAATTCTCCTGATACTCCTGTTGTATCAAAAATAATAATAATTGGTAGCTTGTTGTATTTAGTTCTTCCTTTTGATGTCATATCTGATGTAATTCCGGGGCTTGGTTTTGTTGATGATGTGTTTGTTATAGGACTTACAGTTCAGCAAGTTTTGAATATTACTGCAAAAACTGTTTATGAAGTTGCAAAAGAACCTGTTGATAATTTTATAAAAGAGAAGATTCAAAACACTCTAAATATTTCTATCAAAAAATCTGTTATAAACATAGCAATATCTCTTGTAGTGATGGTTATTGCGTTGCTTGTAATAATTTATAAAGATTGGAATATAGTGGCATCATTTTATATTTCATCCTTTCTATTGATAGGTTTGATTATCTGGAATATCACAAAATTAGTGATAAATGTTCATAAGTCTTGGTCTTATTTTGTTGCTGTTATCAAAAATAGAAGCATAAAGAAAGGAATTGCCAATTATATAAAAACTGAATATAAAATTACAAATATTTATGAAAATGTAGTAAGTGTAGGTTCTCAAGTAGTTCCATCCCTAAAAATGTATCCACAAATTGAGGACATTGTTAATCATTATATAAAATTTGCATGCAGAAAATTATTGCTTTTCTTTATTTTAATTGCGATTTATACAGTAGCTTTTTCATTCATAATAAAACCATTTCTGTTTACTTTTTTTAGCGGAATACAAATGAAAGAAATTTATTTATATCCGTTTATGAAACATTAAAACAATACTTTACAGATTAATTAAATGGGATTAAAATATTAAATATGAAAGATGTTTTATTCTTTAGTAACATTTTTACATTCTCTTATTTCTTTCAATTTTTCATGAAAGAAAACTTCGCCTTTGGGCGATATTAATTCTTTTTTCAAGTGTCATACTTGATGCAGAAGATACACAATGTGTCAAAATCTTCTGTTATCTTACGAAGCGTAAGCTCAAAAAAAATCACAAAAATAAAAATAAAAAATCAATTAGTATTTTGTGGATAAATTTACACAAATTACGAAAATAGAGGCACTTATGAGCGAAAATTATTATCAAAAAGATTTAGAAACAATGAGCGAAGATCAGATTAAGGATTTGCAAAGTAAAAGACTCGTTGAACAGTTTAAATATGTATATGACAATGTTGAATATTATAGAAATCGTTGTAAAGAACAGGGTGTTTCACCAGATGATATAAAAGGATATCAGGATTTGGATAAAATTCCATTTACTTGCAAGGATGATTTACGTGCAACCTATCCATATGGTCTTTTTGCAACTCCATTAAAAGATATTGTACGTCTTCATGCTTCGTCTGGAACAACAGGAAAACAAATTGTTGTAGGATATACAAAAGGCGATTTAGACATTTGGGATGATTTGGCTGCTCGTCAATTGGTGGCAATTGGTGCAACAAAAGAGGATTTTGTTCATGTTGCATATGGTTACGGTTTATTCACAGGCGGATTTGGACTTCATGGTGGTGCAACAAAGTTAGGTTGTACAGTAATTCCAATTTCTGCAGGAAATACAGCAAGACAATTGACAGTAATGCACGATTTTGGTTCTACAATCTTAGCTTGTACTCCATCCTATGCAGCATTTCTTGGTGAATCACTTAAAGATATGGGCGAAACTCCTGATTATTTGCATTTGAAAGCTGGAATTTTTGGTGCGGAGCCATGGACTGAAGAGATGCGTTTGGAAATTGAAAAATCTCTTGGAATAAAAGCATACGATATTTATGGTTTGACAGAAATTATGGGA
>JAAZCS010000399.1 GCA_012513125.1 Treponema sp.
CCCAGAATTAATTATTTCAAGCGAAATCCCAAAAAAAACAACTTGCGTAGTCATTGGATGCGGACTTGGAAATTTAGCTTGTAACAATTCAACATCTGAAAAAATACTGAACACATTTTTATCTTGGTTTTTGACTACCAAAAATCCCTCATGTGTTATTGACGCTGATTTATTTTATTATTTTGATATAAAAAATCTGTTTACAAAACTTTCTTCTGTTTCGGAAGCAAGAATAATTCTAACACCTCACCCAAAAGAACTTTTATCACTTTGCGAATTATGTGGAATTCCACTCTACGGCGGGAGAATTTCTTCAATCATTGAACATAGAATTGATATTGCGTCTGAATTTCATAAATTATTTCCAAACATTACGCTTATACTGAAAGGCTCAAATACTTTTATTTCTTGCAACAACAATATTTATATTTGTAACTTAGGTAACCAAAATCTTGCAAAAGCCGGATCGGGAGATGTCCTAACAGGATTAGTTGGTTCACTTTTGGCACAAGGATACAACAGCAAAGAAGCGGCAATTTCAGCTGTTTTAGCTCATTCCCTCGCTAGTTGCATGGAAACACCTGAAAGCTATTCGCTAACACCAGAAAAATTAATTGAAAATATTTCCAATTTACACAATTTCAACATGAATTGACATTTTTTCAAAATAAATATATTTTTATTGAATACATCAATGGCGATGTGACTTCTAGTACGGGAGTCACATCGCTTTTTTTTGTTTAAATTGTTTTACAAACTTTCTTGTTTACTGTTTTTATAAGGAGAATATATGTCAGAAAACGCAGATGCTGTTATCAATGTTCCTGAGATTTTTGGAAGTATGGTTTTTAATCAAAAAGTAATGCAGGAACTTCTTCCTTCAGAAACTTATGCAACATTAACTACCACTTTTAATGAAGGTGCACCTTTGAATTTGGACGTTGCAAATCAAGTGGCTGATGCCATGAAAAAATGGGCTATTTCAAAAGGAGCTACACACTATACACATTGGTTTCAGCCATTAACTGGAATTACTGCCGAAAAGCACGACAGCTTTATAACACCCGCTGCAGAAGGAAAAGTTATAATGTCTTTTTCTGGAAAAGAACTAATAAAAGGTGAACCAGATGCTTCTTCTTTTCCATCGGGCGGAAAACGTTCAACTTTCGAAGCCAGAGGATATACTGTTTGGGATCCGACATCTTATCCATTCATAAAAGACCATTCTCTTTGCATTCCTACAGCTTTTTGCTCATATACTGGTCAAGCACTAGATAAAAAAACACCTTTATTGCGTTCTATGGAATCTTTAAATACACAAGCATTACGAATTCTTAAACTTTTTGGAAATAATGCAAAACATGTTGTATCAACAATGGGTCCTGAACAAGAATATTTTCTCATTGATGAAAAACTGTATCAGCAACGTATGGATTTGAAGATGACAGGAAGAACTTTATTCGGCTCAAAACCAGTCAAAGGTCAGGAAATGGACGACCAGTATTTTGCAGCGATAAAACCACGTGTTATCAAATATATGGAAGACTTGAATATTGAACTTTGGAAACTTGGTATCTATTCAAAAACAGAACATAATGAAGTTGCACCAGCTCAGCATGAAATGGCTCCTATTTTTACAACATCAAATCTTGCTGCAGACCAAAATCAATTGACCATGGAAGTAATGAAGAAAGTTGCAAGAAAACATGGATTAGTTTGTTTACTACATGAAAAACCATTTGCCGGAGTAAATGGAAGCGGAAAACACAATAACTGGTCTCTTTCAACAGATTTAGGTGAAAATCTATTCTCTCCAGGAAAAACTCCAATTCAAAACGCACAATTTTTATTGTTCCTAACAGCGGTACTAAAATCAGTTGACGAAAATCAAGATTTATTACGTTGCTCAGTTGCGTCAGCAGGAAATGACCATAGACTTGGAGCAAATGAAGCACCTCCTTTTATTATTTCAATTTATCTTGGAGAAGAACTAGACGCAATCTTAAAGTCTATTGTTGATGGAACTAGTTATGATTCAAAACAAAAAGCGAAAATGTCTATAGGAGTTGATGTTCTTCCACCAATTCCAAAAGATTCAACAGACAGAAACAGAACATCACCTTTTGCATTTACAGGAAATCGATTTGAATTCCGTTCTGTTGGTTCTGCATTATCAATCTCAGGCCCAAACACTACATTGAATGCAATTCTTTCATACACATTAAAATCTTTTGCAGATGAATTGGAAAATTCAAAACAATTTGATTCTGAATTACAAGATTTATTAAAACGCGAGATTAAAAAACATTCTAGAATCATTTTCAATGGCAACGGATACGGTGCTGAATGGCTAAAGGAAGCTCAGAATCTAGGATTATGCAATTACAACACACTTCCAGACGCAATGGTTCATTATTTAGACAAAAAAAATGTTGATTTATATACTTCATTGGGTGTTTACACAGAAGTTGAAATGCAAAGCCACCTAGAAGTAAAGCTTGAAAAATATTGTCAGGTTTTAAATATTGAAGTTGAAACAATGCTAAAAATGATTAACAAAAACATTCTTCCATCAGCTTTCAATTATATGAATACTTTGGCAGAAACATCGTACAGGCTAAACAAATTAAGTTTAAGTTGTAATTCTTCAAATAAGATTCTCACTCTACTTAAAAATCTTGTTGACGAACTTTATAAAAAAGCTGAAGAACTTAGCAAAAAACATATTTCAACTAAAGAAATCGATAATGTTCAAGAAATGGCAACTTACTACAAAAATGTTGTCATTCCGACAATGGCAGAAGTTAGAGCTGTTGCAGATCAAATTGAACCTTTATTAGGAGATGCATTCAAACCTTTCCCAAGCTATGAAGACCTACTTTTTAGCGTTCAATAATAAAATTTGATTTTTTACTTATAAAAAGAGCATTTTTTCATTAAAATGCTCTTTTTTTATACTTTTATTAGTTATTTGTAAGTTTTTTGTTATTTTTTTTACTTTTTTTCTTGACTATTCTAAATTTCGTAGTAAAGTTGTTATAGTAACTTATGGAAACGTTTCCATGGAATCGTTTCTACCTTAATAGTTTTTTTCATTAGGAGGAAAAAATGAAAATCTTAAAAAAAATCATATCTTCAGTTATGATTGGAGCTAGTTTATTTGCACTTATGTCTTGTGGTGGCGCAAAAGCTGCTAAAGCTGGAACAGTTCGTTATTTGAACTTCAAACCAGAATCTGCTGACATCTATCAAGAACTTGCTGCTATTTATGAAAAAGAAACAGGCGTTAAAGTTATTGTTGAAACAGCTGCAAACAATTCTTATGAATCAACATTAATGTCAAAAATGTCTACAAAAGAAGCACCTACTCTATTCCAAATCAATGGTCCTAGAGGATATGCAAACTGGAAAGATTTCTGTGAAGATTTATCAAAAACAGAACTTTACAAACACTTATCAGACAAATCACTTTGTATCACAAGTGGAAGTGGTGTTTACGGAATTCCTTATGTTGTAGAAGGTTATGGAATCATTTATAACAAAGCAATTACAGACAAATACTTTGCTTCTTCTTTCAAAGCAACATCTTACAAAAACATGGACGAAGTTAATAACTTTGCAAAATTACAAGAAGTTGTTGAAGATATGCAGAAAAACGCCGCTGCTCTTGGTGTAAAAGGAGTATTCGCATCAACATCATTGAAAGCCGGAGAAGATTGGAGATGGCAAACTCACCTTGCAAATCTTCCTGTATATTATGAGTTCAAAAACAACAAAGTTGATTTAGCTTCTGATGCTACAAAGAAAATTACTTTTGATTATGCTGACAATTTCAAAAACATCTTCGACTTATACTTGAACGATTCTGTTATTCCTGCAAAATCTGCTGGTATCAAAACAGTAACTGATTCTATGGCTGAATTTGCACTTGAAGATTGTATCATGGTTCAAAACGGTAACTGGGCATGGGGACAGATTAATGGTGTTTCTGGAAACAAAGTTAAAGCTGAAAACGTAAAATACCTTCCAATCTATACAGGAGTTGCTGGAGAAGAAAATCAGGGTCTTTGTGTAGGAACAGAAAACTTCTACTGTATCAACTCATTAGCATCTGCTGAAGACAAAAAAGCTACAGAAGATTTCATTTACTGGTTGTACTCTAGCAGCACAGGTAAAAATTATGTAACAAACAAACTTGGTTTTATCGCTCCTTTTGACACATTCACTGCTGCTGAAAAACCTACTGATCCTTTAGCTGTAGAAATCTTAAACTGGATGTCTAAACCTAACACAACTTCAGTATCTTGGAACTTCACTTTATTCCCTTCACAGAGATTCAAGGACAACTTCGGTGCTGACCTTCTTCAATATGCTCAAGGAACTAAAGATTGGGCTTCAATTAAACAAGATGTAATATCTGACTGGGCTAAAGAAAGCACAGCTGGTATGTAATAATTCCAAATCATACTGTAAAATTACTTTTACAGTATGATAACTTTACTTTTATAAGGGGTAACATATGGAAAAGTCTAATAAAAACCTAAGAAAATATTTTCCTGTATTTGTATTACCTACACTAATCGCATTTACGTTATTTTTCATAGTTCCATTTCTTATGGGAATAGGTCTTTCATTTACAAAGTTTGCAACAATTAATAACGCCAAATGGGTTGGTCTAGATAACTATATAAAAGCTTTTACTTTTGATAATGAATTCATTCACGCATTAGGATTTACATCTCTTTTCACAGTTGTTTCCATTATTACAGTAAATGTATTTTCATTTGCACTCGCACTTTTACTAACAAAAGGAATAAAAGGAACTAATTTTTTCAGATCAGTATTCTTTTTACCTAATTTAATTGGCGGAATCGTTCTAGGTTACATCTGGAATCTTTTAATCAACGGTATATTGATTAAGTTTGGTGTAGACATCACTTTTGCATCAAAATATGGATTTTGGGGTCTAGTTCTTCTTACAAACTGGCAATTAATCGGATATATGATGGTTATTTACATTGCAGGACTTCAGAATATATCAGAAGACTTACTTGAAGCAGCCAGTATTGATGGAGCATCTCCATTTACAATTCTTTTCAAAATAAAAATACCAATGGTAATGCCTTCAATTACTATTTGTATGTTCTTAACACTTACAAACACTTTCAAAATGTTTGATCAAAACTTAGCATTAACAGCTGGTGCACCACAAAAAACAACAGAAATGCTTGCATTAAATATTTACAACACATTCTACGGACGTGTTGGATGGCAAGGAGTTGGACAAGCCAAAGCTGTTGTATTCTTCATACTCGTTGCTGTTATCGCATTTATTCAACTTAAATTGACAAATAAAAAGGAGGTTGAACAATGATAGACAAAAGAAAATCATTTTCGAGTCAGGTATATTTCTGTATTTTATGTTTACTTGCAATTATATTCTTCATTCCAATTTTCTTGGTACTAATTAATTCTTTCAAGTCTAGATTGTATGTATCAACAATGCCTTTCAGCTGGCCTACCGGAGAATTATTTGTTGGGTTTGAAAATTACATAAACGGATTACGAACATCCGGTCTTATAAAAGCATTCTTTCGTTCTGTCTTCATTAGCTTTGCTTCTGTAGCAATCATTATTGTATGTACTTCAATGACTGCATACTACATTGTAAGAATGAAATCAAAGTTTGCAAATATATTATATTACATTTTTGTATTTAGTATGATTGTTCCTTTCCAAATGGTAATGTACACATTAACTTACGTTGTTACTTCAATGAATTTTGATAACGTCTTTGGAATAGTCATAGTTTACTTGGGATTCGGTGCCGGACTATCAGTCTTTATGTTCACTGGATTTGTAAAAGGAATTCCTCTAGAAATAGAAGAAGCCGCAACAATTGATGGTTGTAACCCACTTCAAACTTTCTTTAGAGTAGTTTTCCCTATGCTAAAACCAACAATGATTACAGTAGCAATTTTGAACAGCATGTGGATTTGGAACGACTATCTATTGCCATACCTTATTCTAGGAACAAGCCACAAGACAATTCCTGTAGCAATTCAACTTGCAATGCAAGGTGCTTACGGTGCAACAGATTACGGTGGATTCATGGCAATGCTTGTACTAGCAATTATTCCGATTATTTTATTCTATATTTCGTCACAAAAATATATAATAAAAGGTGTTATCTCCGGAGCTGTTAAAGGATAGAATAAAGTTTTTAAGGAATGTTAGTGAATGACAATTAAGGATATTGCTAAGGAATGTAATTGCGGAATAGGTACTGTTTCTAGAGTTCTAAATAACCATCCTAGTGTAAGTGAAGAAACAAGAGAAAAAGTTCTTTCAATAGTAAACAAGTATGGATTTGTCTTAAACAAAAATGCAAAAGAATTAAAAATGCATGACAACAAGACAATTGTAATTTTTGTAAAAGGTACTTCAAATGTTCTTCTAAACAGTATGCTGGAAGTGATTCAAAAAAAGATTGAAACACTTCCTTACAACGCCAGCGTTATCAATCTTGATGAAGATGGTAACGAGGCATTATACGCAAATAACGTTTGCTATGAACTAAAACCTATGGGCATGATATTTCTTGGCGGTAGTCCGGACAGATATAAAGAAGATTTTTTGAAAATAAAGATTCCTTGTGTTTTCATATCTAATCAAGCTGAATCACTTGAAAATAAAAACTTATCAAGTGTAAGTACTGACAACCTTTTAGCTTCTGAGTTTTCAGCAGATTATTTAATAAACAAAGGACATAAAAAGATTGGAGTTATAGGTGGTAATTTAGAAACCTCAGAAATCAGCAAGATTCGTTATCAAGGATTTTTGAACTCTATGAATAAAGCACACCTTCAATTTGATTTTGATAAAGCTTATATCACCTCAAAATATTCGTATTCAGGTGGTGCAAAAGCGGCAAAAAAATTAATCGAACAATACCCCGATCTTACTGCAATTTTTACAATGTCTGACACTATGGCAATTGGAGCTTGCAGACAACTAAAAGATATGAATTACGATATACCTGAGAAAATCTCAATAATTGGATTTGATGGTTTATCTTTAGCAAACTTTTTTTGTCCAAGGCTCACAACCATAAAACAGCAAGAAGTAATTTTAGCAGAAGAAGGTCTTCAAATACTTCTAGATTCAATACTTCAAAATACTGAAGCTGTTCACAAAATCATTCCTTTTAGGCTTATTACTGGAGAAAGTGTAAAAGACATACGTGCAATTTAAGCACTACATATTTAAAAGGCAACAACAAAAATGGATATTTTCAATAACAGAGCAAGTGGTGTTCTTATGCATATTTCATCACTTCCAGGCTCTACCGGGATAGGTACGCTCGGACAAAATGCATACAAATTTGTAGATTTTCTAAAAAAGTCAGGACAATCATATTGGCAAATATTACCTATTTGTCCAACAAGTTTTGGTGATTCTCCATATCAAAGTTTTTCAACTTTCGCTGGAAATCCTTACTTCATAGATTTTGAACTTCTTGAAAAAGATGGTTATCTTACAAAAAATGATTATTCAAATATAAAATGGTGCGATAAAGACACTTCAATTGATTTTGGAAGATTATATACAGAACGAAATAAAGTTTTTTCAATAATTCAAAACAATTTCAATTTGAATCCGCCCGCAGATTTTGAATTATTTTGTACTAAAAACAATTCTTGGCTAGACGATTATGCTTTGTTCATGGCAATAAAAGATGAACACCATGGAAAGGCTTTCGATTCATGGGAAAATGATATTAAATGCAGAACGCCAGAGGCTGTTTCTGAATGGACCACTAAATGTAAGAATAAAATAGACTACTACAAAATTCTTCAATACCTATTCTTTCATCAATGGAACTTGCTAAAAAACTATGCAAACCAAAATGGTATTAAAATTATCGGCGACATTCCAATATATGTCTCTGCAGATAGTTCTGATGTTTGGACGAATCCAGATTTATTTTTATTGGACAAAAATAATTCTCCAATAGAAGTTGCAGGTTGCCCTCCTGATGGGTTTTCAGAGAGTGGACAACTTTGGGGAAATCCTGTTTACAATTGGGAAAACCACAAAAAAACAAACTATTCGTGGTGGATAAAACGATTATCAGAAAGTTTAAAAACTTACGATATTCTCAGAATTGATCACTTTAGAGGTTTCGATTCATTTTATTCAATTAAGTATCCCGCTAAAGATGCAAAAATTGGTAAATGGAACAAAGGCCCTGGAATAGATTTATTCAATACAATAAAAAAACAATTTAACAACGTTCCTATAATTGCAGAAGACTTGGGTTTTTTAACAGATAGCGTAAGAAATCTTCTTAATGAAACAGGTTTTCCAGGCATGAAAGTTCTACAATTTGCCTTTGACTCAAGGGAGACAAGTGATTACTTGCCATACAGATATACAAGAAACTGCGTTGTTTATACTGGCACTCATGATAATGACACAATTCTTGGTTGGACAAAAACAGCTAATCAAAATGATGTTCAAAACGCTTTATCCTTTTTTAGAATCAACAATAAAAATGATTTAAGAGAAGAAATGATGATTGGCGCCTTATCGAGCGTGGCAAACACATGCATCTTAACAATGCAAGATTTAATTGGCCTTGATTCAGATTGCAGAATGAATATTCCTTCAACAGTAGGACAAAACTGGAAATGGAGAGTAACAGAAGATCAAATAAATGATGACATCTCTGCCTTCCTCCTAAAATATACAAAATTGTACGGAAGATAATTAAAATGAACGAATTAATAAAAGAAATAGCTAAGACTAAATATCAAAAAGAAATTAAAGATTTATCACCAATTGAACTTCACGACGTAATTTCATTTTCTTTAATGAATAAAATTTCAGAAACATGGAAGAACTCAAAACTGAAAAATGCAAATAAACGCCAAGCCTTTTATTTATCTGCGGAATTTCTTGTAGGAAGAGCAATCTACAATAATCTTTACTGCACAAAATCATATGAACAAATAAAGGAATTCCTTCAAAATGAAGGTGCTAATATTAATAATCTTGAAGAAATTGAGGATGCTGCACTTGGTAACGGTGGACTTGGAAGATTAGCCGCTTGTTTTCTTGATAGTGCAGCCACATTAGGACTTCCTCTTGATGGTTATGGCATCAGATACGGATATGGTCTGTTTAAGCAGTATTTTGAAAATGGTTTCCAAAAAGAAAAAATTGATGATTGGGCAAAATACGGTGATGCATGGTCCATCAGAAAAGATGACGAAACAATAAAAGTTCATTTTGCAGACATGGATGTAAATGCAGTGCCTTATGATATGCCAATTATTGGTTATGGAATTAATCACGTTTCAACTTTACGCCTATGGCAAGCAGAACCAATTGAAGAATTTGATTTTGAACTATTTAATAATCAAGAATATGATAAATCTATACAAGGCAAAAATCGTGCCGAAGACATTTCCCGAGTACTTTATCCAAATGATTCAACAGAAAAAGGAAAACTTCTACGCCTAAAACAGCAATATTTTTTCTCTAGTGCATCTCTACAGGATATTTTAAGAAACTTCATCAAAAATCATGGAAATAATTTTTCTTTGCTTCCAGAATTTGTTACTATTCAATTAAATGATACACATCCAGTTATTTCAATTCCTGAATTAATAAACCTATTAACAGAAAAAGGATTATCTTTTAATGAAGCTTTTGAAATAACAAAAAAAGTATTTAATTATACAAATCACACAATCATGCAAGAAGCTCTTGAAAAATGGGACTTAAAACTCATTAAAAAAGTATCTCCAAAAATCGCGAATATTATCATAAAAATTGATTCACTTTTCAATAATGAATTGAAAAACCATCAGATTGCAAAAGAATTTCTTCCTGAATTACAAATAATTCAAAATAATACAGTTCATATGGCATATTTAGCTTGCTATTGTTCGTCATACATCAACGGAGTTGCTAAAATTCATACAGAAATTCTAAAAACCAAGGTGCTAAAACAGTGGTATCTTCTTTATCCAAGTAAATTCCAAAACAAAACAAACGGAATACCACAAAGAAGATGGCTTGGCCTTTGTAATCCTGAATTATCTGCATTTATTACTAAGCTTTTAGGCAACGATAACTGGATAACAAATTTATCAGAATTGAAAGCACTTGAAAAATATGCTGATGACAAATCAGTTTTGGATACATTTATTGAAATAAAAAATGACAACAAACGCAGACTTAACGATTACATGAAAATTCGTGGAGATGTGCAATTTGACACAAATACAATAGTCGATGTTCAGATTAAGCGCCTTCATGAATACAAGCGTCAATTCTTGAATATACTTGCTATTCTTGAACTTTATTTCGAAATGAAAGAAGGAACTCTAAAAGATTTCACTCCAACAACATTCATTTTTGGTGCAAAAGCAGCTCCAGGTTATGTACGTGCTAAAGGAATCATCAAATTGATAAATGAAGTTGCTACATTGATTCAAAAAGATGAACTTGTTTCAAAATACATAAAGATTATTTTTGTGACAGACTACAACGTATCATATGCAGAAAAAATTGTTGCTGCGGCAAATGTTTCAGAACAAATTTCCACAGCAGGAACAGAAGCTTCTGGTACAGGAAATATGAAACTTATGCTAAATGGAGCTGTTACACTTGGAACATACGATGGTGCTAATATTGAAATTGTAAATGTTAGTGGAATTGAAAACAACTATATTTTTGGTGCTCATGTTGAAGATATTGAAAAAACAGAAAAAACTTATGATCCAAAAAAATATTACAACTCAGATTTTAGAATCAAACGATGCTTAGATGCATTAATTGATGGAACTCTTGATGATAATAAAACTGGAATGTTCAAAGAATTGTACTCATCTATTCTAGAAGGTGCTTCTTGGCATAAAGCTGATAATTATTACCTTCTCTACGATTTTGATGATTTCTTACAAAAGAAAGTTCAATTAAGTACTGATTACAAAGATAAATATGCATTTGCCAAAAAAATGTGGCTAAATATGTGCAATGCAGGAATATTTTCTTCTGACAGAACTATAAGTGAATATGCAAAAGATATTTGGAAAATAAAATAAACATAAATAAAGTACTCCTAATAATTTTTGGGACCTTCAAAACAGAGCGTACTGAAGTAAACTTCAATATTTTCTGTGTTTGAAGGTCTTTTTTTTAGAGTCTACAAACTTTATTTATTATAAATATTTATTACAAATCTCCGCTTTCAGCAGCCCCAGGAAGTCCAATATCTTTTCTATAAAAGGCTTTATCAAATTTAATTGAGGTTATCCCTTGATAAGCTTTTGTCCACGCTTCATTAAATGATTCGCCGTAAGCACTACAAGCAAGGACTCTTCCGCCACTTGTCAATAAATCTCCAAATACTTCATCTTTTACTGATTTTCGTTTTCCTTCAACCGCACCAGCAATAAAAATTTTAGCCCCAGACATTTCAAGTATTTTCTCATTAATACTAATTGGCAAACCTTTTTCATACATTCCCGGATATCCACCAGAAACAATAACTGGTGCTACTTGATAACCTTTTTTCCACTCAAACTTAAATTGGTTCAGCGTTCCATTCAATATTGAAGTACACATATTTAAGAAATCAAAATCCATCAATGGCAGAACAGCCTGTGTTTCAGGATCACCTAATCTCACATTGTATTCAAGAAGTTTTGGACCATTTTTTGTAATCATAACACCAAAGAAAATAAATCCTCTATAATCAAATTTTTCCTTAATCAAACCTTCTTTTGTTGGTTCAAGGATATCCTTGGTAAATTTATCCATTATGCTTTCAGTAACGTCATCTAGAGGGCAAATTGCACCCATTCCGCCCGTATTTGGTCCTTTAGCCCCATCCATCAACCTTTTATGATCTCTTGCAGGCAAGAATGGAACTATACAAGCATTTCCCTGAACTGCATACTCTGGTGTAACAGAAACAGCTGCTAATATTGATATTTCAACACCTTCCAAATATTCTTCAATAACGACTTTTTTTCCAGCATCCCCTACTCTGCCCGATTCCATAATATCTTCAATCGCATCTAAGGCATCTTCTACTGTTGCCGCAACAACAACACCTTTTCCCGCAGCTAATCCATCAGCTTTTATTACAATAGGGACACCATGCTTTTTTATATATTCACAAGCGGCATTTTTATCTACAAAAGTTTCACTATCGGCACAAGCAACATTATATTTTTTCATGAAAGACTTTGCCAAATCTTTACTTGCCTCTAGTTGTGCACCAGCTTTTTTTGGTCCAACACAAGGTATTTCAGCATTCCAAAATACATCAGATAAACCTTCAGCAAGAGGATCTTCTGGCCCAATAATTGCCATTCTGCAGTTTTCATGATGTGCAATCTGAACAAAGACATTATCTTCATTATTTAGATAGTCACACTTTTTAGGATCTACATTTATACATTTTTTTTCATATGCAGTTCCTCCATTTCCGGGAACAACAATAATTTTATCAACTAAAGAACTTTGAGCTAATTTCCAACATATGGCATGCTCTCTTCCGCCACTACCTATTACGATTATATTCATAGTTTTATTCTATTGAAAAAAAAGCTTTCTATCAATAATATGATTAAAGCATGGAATATTTTATCTTAGGAATAGCTCTTTTAGTAATAATTTTATTATTGATTGGCTTAGTTAATTACTCTTCAAAAAAGCTTACTTCTCCCCAAAAAAGAAAAAAAACAAATACAATTCTGCAAAAATGTCCAATCTGTGATTCACCACTTTTTCCCGGTGAAAACATCATCTCAAAAGTCTACAGACCAATGAATGTTCCAGATCAACTATGCACTATTTCAGGTTGCCCTCATTGCTATCCCTCTACAGAAAAGGGCGTTTCTCGCATTTGCCCTGTTTGTCATTCTTCAATTCCTTTGTCTGGTTATTTAACAGCCCGTCTTTTTAACGAGAAAAACAATAAAAAACATGTTCACATTTTAGGCTGCCAAAATTGCAGAAAAAGTAATTAATTTTTTCATTTTTTACTAAACTTAAATTCTCATTTTCCGATATTAAAAATATAGGGTGGTGGAAACCCGTGAGATATACCACTTGGTGGCTAATCCCCACCAAAAGATTATCAGAAAACAAGAAAAAGGAGTTTTATTATGGTTATCAATCACAATATGAGTGCTATGTTCGCTCAACGTTCCCAGGGAATTCAAGACTTGAATCAACAGAAAAGCATGGAAAAATTATCTTCAGGATTAAGAATTAATCGTGCAGGTGATGATGCTTCTGGATTAGCAGTATCTGAAAAAATGCGTGCTCAGATTAGAGGTTTAAATCAAGCTTCTGAAAACGCATCAAACGGTATTTCTTTTATCCAAACAACAGAAGGATATTTACAAGAAACAACTGACATCGTTCAGCGTATCCGTGAATTAGCAGTTCAGTCTTCAAACGGTATTTACAGTGCTGAAGATCGTATGCAGATTCAGGTTGAAGTTTCTTCTCTTATCGCTGAAGTTGATCGCATTGCATCAACAGCTCAATTCAATGGTATGAACATGTTAACAGGTCGTTTTGCACGTCCTACAGGTGAAAATGTTGTTACTGGTTCTATGTGGTTCCATATTGGTGCAAACATGGATCAGAGAACTCAAGTTTACATCGGAACAATGTCTGCTTCTGCTTTAGCTCTACGCAACGTTGGTGATGAATCAATCATGTCTCTTGAAACTCCAGATGAAGCTAACCGTGCAATCGGAACTTTGGATGAGGCTTTGAAAAAGATTAACAAACAGCGTGCAGATTTAGGTGCTTACCAGAATCGTCTTGAAAAAACTGTTACAGGACTTGATATTGGTGCTGAAAACTTACAGGCTTCTGAATCAAGAATCCGTGATACAAATATGGCTTCTGAAATGGTTGACTATACAAAAACAAACGTTCTTTCACAAGCAGGAACAGCTATGTTGGCACAGGCAAACCAGAACTCACAAAACGTTCTTTCTTTGCTCAGATAACATATTACATAAC
>JAAZCS010000400.1 GCA_012513125.1 Treponema sp.
AAAATACCAGAAGCAAGACCTGTAATCATAATAACCTCTCAATAATTTGATTTGTGTATTTGTAACAATATTTTTTATTGTTGCATGAAAAAATAAACCCACTAGCTTGATTATCATTTTTTAAGGCTTGAAAATCATGCAGCATGGCTTCTTCTACTTTTAATTCCTTTGCTATATTTTGGAGTATTTTAGAATCGGAAAATGATCGATAACTTGGATCAAATTCACGTAATTCATCTAAAGAATCAAATTCAAAAATATCGCCTTTATTGTATTTTTGAACTTTAATAGGAAGATCTTGTAAATGATCAATGAGCGTACATTCCCATAGACGATTTTCTTTTTCTGGTGTATGAAGATCTTCAGACAAATAGCGTAATATTTTTTCGCTGAAATTTCTTGACCAAAAGACATGACCCATCATATACCAAGCATTTTCACCACCAATTTGAACATCTGTAATGAGGCCCCGAGAGTCAATTGTTAAGCACCATTCTTCTGTTTTCCCATCTGCATATTGGGCAGAGTAATAACTATGCTCTTCTTGATTAGAAAAAGGATTATTGATGAAATAATTATCAATGGAACAGATATAGCTATTTTGAATATATTCTCTGGCAGCAAAAAGAGTGGCATTATTATTTTTGGTAAGATAATCAGGATTATCTACTAAAATCACGCCGAACTTATCTTTTAAATAATCAAATTGTTTCTTTTTATAACCCGTCACAATCACGATTTTGGGAACACCAGCTTCTTGTAATTGCCGAATTTGACGTTCAATAAGAATTTCGCCTCGGACTTTAATTAAAGCTTTGGGTTTTTCATAAGAAAGAGGCACAAAACGTGAAGAGGTTCCAGCTGCCATCAAGATGGCACTATCTACTTTATAAGTCATATTGTTTCACCATTTCTTGAACAAGACGAGAATAGTCTTTTGCATAACGATATTGACGCAAAGAATACTCTCCAAATTCTATACCTAATTGACTTTTATATTCACACCAATTGCTCCATAATAAACCACAGGCAGAAATATAAGCGTATATTTTAGTACGTATAGAAATATCACAATTATCTTCAAAATAGATATCTATCAAACGATCGATTTCTTCTTTCGAATAAAGTGAATAAATTGAAAACATAGCAATATCAACGTGGCTATCTTGCATGCCACTATATTCCCAATCAATTAATCGAATGATTTCTTTACCATTTTCTTTTGCAATTAAAAAATTATCCGGTACGGCATCAATATGAGTCAATGAATAGGGCAATTTATATTTATCAATAAAAGGTATTAACTGCATAACATGGTCTTTTGTTTCTTGATAGTCAGGATATGCAGATTGATAATCTCCCCAAAGTGATTCGTAATAATTGATTTTTTCAAAAATATCAAAAGTATGATCAACTTTTAAGTTTAAATCATGAAAGGACTTTAGGACGCGCATACATTTTTTGAGATCTTCTTCATCATTAGGATCACAGCAACGAGAATTATCAATAAATCTGGTGATTTTATAGCCGATCTTTGGGTCAATATAAATAATATCATCACTAATGCCTTTGCTGCTGATAATATTGTAAACTTCGGCTTCTTCTTTTCTATTAATTAATTGATCGGTTCCTTCACCAGGAATTCGCATAATATAATTTGTATCATTAACAGAAAATAGAAATGAACGATTGGTCATGCCTTTTTTTAAAGTTATAACTTGATCAATCTCATTCATAGTAACATTCATTTTTTCTTTGATTAATGAAATAGCTTTGTTTTCAAGCTGTTTAGAATTGTCATCAATGGAACGAAGATCTTCAAAAGTATTGATTTCAAGAGAACCTTTTTCAGGGATAGTTTTGGCATAAAGTTGAATTTGTTTGTCTTGATCATTAATAAAAAATGCTGTTTCCCAAAAAGAGTTATCATGTTCAGGATTTTGAGAAAGAATTTTAATATTTTGACGTAAGATATTAGCGTCTTTTTGATTAAAATAAGCAATACCAATCATCTTATTTCCATTCTTGGAAACCGGAAGCAATTCATTTTGTCGGTTCTTTCGGACGTTACTTTCTATGTCCATGCCATCTTTGACAGTATACCAAGAGTATAATTCTTGAGTATGAAAAGGGTTTTCAGAGAACCAAACATCACAAGGAAGAATATATGTATTAGAAATAGAATCTCGTACTAAATCTAAAGAGGATAAATTATTTTTGCTAGAGTAATCTGGATTGACACGTAGTTTTACGCGATACTTGTCAATGAGAAAATCATATTTTTCTTTCATAAAACCGACAATAATGGTAATATCTTGAATCCCTTTTTCTTGAAGTTGCAGGATAAGCCGTTCAATCAATGTTTGACCAGATATTTCAATCAGACCTTTTGGGAAATCATTGTTTAAAGGGATCATCCTAATTCCATAACCTGCAGCTAAGATGATTGCATTTTGGGGTTGATTTTCTTTTAAATAGCGATAACTTTTATCTGTCAATTGATGCTGTTTGGTTAGGTATCCTTTATCTTTGAGTTTGATTAATCCTTTATTCA
>JAAZCS010000401.1 GCA_012513125.1 Treponema sp.
AAATCTTTATTTGATTAATCTTACATTCTACGTGAAAGGGAATATTTTACATATTTGACAGGTAATGAATGTTCACAAATGATTAATCTTCTTTCTGAAAAATGTGGATCAAAGTGTAAATATTTTTTTGTAGGAGACGGAATGTCAACTGTTGGTGTGCAGAATTTTGCAAAATCAAATTCTGACAAAGTTATAGGTTGTTTTGCAATGGAATCTGTCAGTGAGTATAAAACATCTGGTTATGGTTGTATCGCACAAACAGATCCTTTGCTTTCTGCTTATTTGGGCGTTCATCGTGATAAAAATGGTAAAATAACCGAGTTGCTGGTGGAAAGAACAAAATCTGAAATACAAAAAAATTTGCATTAAAGAAGGAAATAATGAATCTAATAGAAGTAAATGAATATTTCAATTCTTTTTTAAAAGACGAAAGTTATAATAATGATATTTCATTAAATGGAATTCAGATAGAAAATTCTGATTCTCGTAATAAAAAAATAAAAAGGATTGCTTTTGCTGTTGATGCCTGTGAAGAAACAGCTGAAAAAGCAGCTTTATTGAAAGCAGACATCCTTTTTGTTCATCATGGTCTTTTTTGGGGACAGTGTGAACGAATAACAAATTCTCACTATAGACGAATACGTTCCTTTATAAAAAATGATTTAGCTTTGGTAGCTTACCACATTCCGCTAGATGCGAATAATCCTTATGGAAACAATTATGGAATCGCTAGTAAACTTGATTTAGTTAATTTACAACCGTTTGCTTCGTGGCGAAACATGTTGATTGGTGTTAAAGGTGAATTGAAAAGGGAACTATCGATTGAAGAGATTTGTGAATTAGTTCTTGGTGCAGATAAGCAGCCGTCTTGTATGTTAAAATTTGGAAAAGACAAAATAAAGTCAATCGGAATCTCTTCTGGCGGTTCTGGAGAAGATGTAAATCAAGCTGCAGAACAAGGTTTGGATTTATTTCTAACTGGAACTTTTGAACACGAACAATATCATTATGCAAAAGAAATGAAAATGAATGTTTTGGCTGGTGGTCATTATCAAACTGAAACTTTTGGTGTAAGTGCAATAAAAGAAAAAGTTGAAAAAGAAACAGATATAGAATGTTTCTTCATCGATATTCCAACTGGATTGTAACTCCACGACGCGTTGATTGTGAATAAAGATGTCTTTTGCTAATATTAGGGCATGAATTCACAAAAAATAGGTAATTTGATCAAATCCTTAAGACTAGAAAGAAATATGACTCAAAGAGAAGTTGGTGACGCTGTAAATGTGTCTGATAGAACTGTCTCAAAATGGGAATGCGGGGCTGGATGTCCTGACATAACTCTTCTTACATCATTATGAAGTGAAGCTAGTATAACTTAGTGGACACAGAAAATGTTACATAATATCTTATAAAAAGGAAAAGTAACATGGAAAAAGAACCACGAAAGTACACAGAAGAGTTCAAAAAGCAAATTGTTCAACTTCATGAAAATGGCAAGACAGTTATTGAGCTTGCAAGCGAATATGGCTTAGTAGGAAAAACAATTTACAGATGGATTCGTCAATAC
>JAAZCS010000402.1 GCA_012513125.1 Treponema sp.
ACGTTGAATAAATTCGGAATTTTCATTATCCAAAATAGCCTTGAGTAATTCCAGTTTTGTTGTTTGTGTGTCCATTTTAAAAGTCTTATTAAATCAAATTTACAAAAAATATCGCACGGTTTGTTTTTTTTGTATGAAGCCTAACGGCTACGGCTATGGCAAGTGCGGGATTTCAAGGCACTTGCCTTTCCGTTTAGCGATTAGTTTATTTTGTGTAATTACTTTCATTCTAGTACCTTAGCCCGCATTTGCTATAGCCGATGTTGTGCGTTCGGCTTTTTTTCTTTCAATTTATTCTTTGTTATTCTAGGCAAAGTTAATATCTTTGTGCTCTAATAATTACAATTTCTGCATTATGTCTTGTTTTATCAAGTTATGGACTTCTATCAAGTGATAGGCAGTCCTGAGTAAAAATCCTTATTTTTTTTGGTATAGACAAAACGTCTATTAATTTTATGTGTCGTCTTTTTACTAAAGGCGTTGCATTGTTATTATTACTCTGTCAGGTATTACTGTCTATTCACTTCTCCACGATTTGAATTCAAGTATTCACCTGTAAGAAGTAAATAATGACAAAAAAGAAATTGCCCGTTCGTTTTACGGGTCAGCACTTTACTATTGACAAAGTGCTTATTAAAGATGCAATAAAAGAATCAAATATAAATCAACACGATACAGTTTTAGATATTGGAGCTGGTAAGGGTTTTCTAACTGTTCATCTCTTAAAAAATGTCGATAAAGTTATTGCCATTGAAAACGATGTTGCATTAAGTCAACATTTGCGCAAAAAATTCATTCACGCTCAAAACGTTCAAGTGGTTAGTTGTGATTATAGAAATTTTGTGGTTCCGAAAGTTCCATTTAAAGTAGTTTCAAATATTCCTTTTGGTATTACATCTGATATTTTTAGTAGTCTGATGTTTGAAAATGTCGAATATTTTCTATGCGGTTCAATTATCCTTCAGTCAGAACCGGCAAAAAAATTGTTTTCAAGTAAGGTTTATAACCCATTGACAGTACTTTATCATACCTATTATGATTTGAAATTCCTGTATGAGATAAATCCTGAAAGTTTTTTGCCACCACCAACTGTCAAATCAGCACTTTTGAGAATTGAAAGAAAACAGATTTCATTAGATATTGGGCTTAAGGTTAAGTACTTAAATTTTGTTTCGTATATGTTACAAAAACCTGATTTAACAGTCAAAACAGCTATGAAGTCTATTTTTAGAAAAAAACAAGTTAGGTCAATTTCAGAAAAATTTGGAGTTGACCTTAATTCCAAAATTGTCTGTTTGTCTGCAAATCAATGGAAAAATTGTTTTTTAGAAATGCTCAAAGTTGTTCCTGAAAAATTTCATCCTTCATAACTATACTGTAGATGTTTTTTAAATTTTCTGTGTAGCAATGTTGTTTTTTTAGCTGACGCACAACGTCTTATTTACGCAATAAATAAACAACTTTCGTAAATACCTGAAATATAACATTCGTATATACCAGCGAAATTGGATGTGTTTACGAAAGTTTTTTGAATATGTTTCATTATATCTTTTTTTAGTTAACAAATCTAATCACGTTAGAA
>JAAZCS010000036.1 GCA_012513125.1 Treponema sp.
CTTTTCCTAACCAGTCTAAAATCAAATTATCATTTGGAAGATATGAAAGTGCTTTTTCAAATTGAACAATTGCTTCATTAAATGCACCACGATAATAAGACTGAACGCCACGTCTAAAATCTTCTGATGCAAAACCTTCATCACTATTTCTTATTCTATCAGAAGGAACTTTCATTCCAGCTGAAGAAGTTGTTTCTTGTGCAAAAAGAGATGAGACTAAAAAAAATGCAACAAATGTTTTTAGGAAAAACTTTTTCATTAATATCCAGCCTTATTTAAAATCTTAATATGTTCTGCAATCTCTGTATTATTCGTATCAATCTGTTCAGCTTGTTCTAAATATTTTCTTGCATCAGAATAAAGTCCCAACTTGTAATATACCCATCCCAATGAATCAATGCTTGCAGCTGAAGAAGGATTTATTTTTACTGCTTTTTTGCATAAAGATAACGCTTTTGTTAAATCCCTTTCTGAACAAGCAAGAACATACCCTAATCCATTCAAAGATGTTTCATTTTCTGAATTATTTTCCAAAGATTTTTCATAAAACTCAAGGCACTTTTCTGTATCATTTTGTTCCCAAGCAACGTATGCAATTGCTGCATAAACAGATGAAGTCATATATCCAGTTTCAAGTAATTTATTCAATTCAAAAGCCGCCAATCTTTTTCGACCTGACAAAGCGTAAATAACTGCAAGAAGAAATCTACATTGCAGAACTCTTTCCAAATTGACACCAGCTGTAACTACTTGTTCCAAATATAACAATGCATCTTCATATTTTTGAAGTTTTGAATAACATAATCCTAAATAATAAGTTAATTCCATTTTATCGGCATTAGCATCAGCTGGAATGGAAAGAAAAAAAGCCAAAGCGTCAACATAAGCTTTTTGCTTGTACAATACAATTCCTTTATTTAAAATGTTTTCTTCCATTATTTCCCCACTAACAAACATTTTATAGTGAAAAAGGCAAATCGTCCACTACTGGAAAACAAACTGGATTAACATCAACTAAAGAAATTGATATCTTTTCAGTTTGACAAATTCCATAATCTGAACTGTGTATCATTTCTGTTTTTACAGGAGAATTTATAAGAGACGCTTTCATATTGCCGTTTTCATTTTTTAGTTCAAAAGAATCATTATATTCACGCCTACACAAAGAAGTTGCAAATTCAATTCCTTTGTATTCGCTTTCAGAACAAGCATTAACATTAACAAATGCAGATTTATTCTTTTTTGACAGATTTACAAGATTTTCCAAATTTTTTGAAGCAAATTCTGACAATAATCGATAATCCAATTCATCATTTTTTTTATTCATTGATAAACTAAAAGAAACAGATGGACAGTTCAACAATACAGATTGACGAGAGGCAGCACATGTTCCAGAGTAAATTATATCTGTTCCAAGGTTTGCCCCATTATTTATTCCCGACACAACTGCATCGATTTTTACTTCTATTAATTTACTTCTTAGTCCCAAAACAACACAGTCGCAAGGATAACCAGAACAAGACCAAATCTTCTCATTTATTTTTTTTATTTCAAGATCTTTATGAATCATGTCTAAACAGCAAGAAACCGAAGAACGATTAATGTGTGGAGCAATTATGTAAACATTATGATTTTTAGCTAACTCACTATATAAACTATTAATTCCCTCTGCAAAAAAACCATCATCATTTGTCAATAATAAATTCATAAAAACCTTATACTTATCCTATTGCAATACAATTTCACTTGCTCCATCTGACGGTTCAATTTCGTAGCATTCAGGAGTAAAGCCAAATATTTTTTCATATTCAACAAGTTTTGATTTAAATTTTTCTACATCACATTCACGTATAATCGCATACAAACATCGAGCAAAACCTTTACCTGTTATTCTTCCACATGATACAGGATTACTTATCATTTCAAGGTTTGGTTCCAATTCATTCACTCGCTTCAAAATCCAGTCAATTTCAGGACAAGATAAATCATAATAATCCCTCATACTTTCATGACTATGATTAACAGAACGGGCAAATTTGAAGAAATCATTTTTTTCAAGACCATCTACAGCATCAATCACATCACCATGTTCTCTCATAATGCATAACAATTTCCGTCTAATATCTTCACTTACAACAGAAAGAACTTCGTTGATGTCGGTAACATCGTTTATATACTGCCAACCACCAAAAACTTTATTTTTAGTTTCACGCAAATCTCCTAATAATAAAGCATATTGAGGTTCAAATAATGATTCTTCGTTCCAAATTGAAATACGAGGAACTTTTAAATCTGTAATAAAGATTTTTTTATCATTAAAACTGTATGGAACATAGCCCCAAGTATTCTTTGAATGATCTGTAATAATCAAATTGTCTTTTTTAGAGAAAAGAGCAGCAAAATTGTCAGCGATGTAATTATTACTTTGAAGAAAGCGCCTGTTCCCACGTTCGATAACTTGTAACAGTTGTGCGTCATTGCAATGAAGATCTAGTAATTTTCTTATTCCTAAAGCGACACCAACTTTTATTGCTGTAGTAACACCAAATCCCGCAGATGGTAATATTTCACTATAAATTGTAATATTCATACCCTTTAGTGAATATCCACCAGATAGATATCCATAAACAATTGCCTTTACAGCGTTTGCCCATTTGTCTTCTTTTTTAAATTTGACAGATGATATATTTGCCTTTTTCCGATCATTAATTTGATGAAAATAAAATTTCAATCCAGAATCATCTCTCTTAGAGATAGAAATATAAACAGACAAATTCATTGCCATTGACAACGTCTTATCTTTAAAGAACCATGAATGTTCACCTATTAAATGAACTCGCCCTGGTGTTTTTATAACAACTTCCGGCTTTTCTTCATATTCCAACTCGTGTGCATCGATAATTGATTTCATGGATTGGACACCCTCTTTTTAATTGCTTTTTTTATGTTTCATCGTTATAGTTCAAAATATATCATAAGAAAATAATAATATAATGGTTATCTTTTTACAAGTTTTTTATTCTTTTTTTTCCGCGCTCACACTTTCACTTTCACTTCCTAATGAAATATTTCGATTTGGGTCACCTTTTCTAGGATGTATTGCTCTAATTCCATTTTATATTTCAATTCGTTCTTCAAAGAATTTTAGTGTTGCTTTTTTTAATGGATTTCTGTTTACGTTTCTAACACA
>JAAZCS010000403.1 GCA_012513125.1 Treponema sp.
AACTTCCAATATCCGGAAAATGGTAACAACTATTATTTACTTTAAAATTCATATTTGAAACAATCAAGCAACCTAAAGAAAAACATAAACACCAAAAAAAAGTAATTTCAAAAAACAATGGACTCAGTTTGTTCAAACCATGGTCTACATTCTGATATATGATTTCAACAACACTCCAAACAAATAATGTTATACAAGCAGGATTGAAAAAATCTTTTTTTAGAAGAAAAATCGTAACAGTTAAAAAAATTAAAAAATAAAAGTAAATCATTCTTTTCTCCTATTGCCAGGTGTTTTCTCACATTCTAAACTCTGCCATTTCCACAAAATTTATGAAAGGGGCATTATTTTGTATAAATTAAAGAATTATTTGTGTTCATGATACTATCTATAGATTATCAATTGCAGTACTAATAACAATTTTTAAATCCTCTGCAACATTACAAAAACGAATTTTTTTAGAAATCTTTTCTAAGCCATATTTGTCTACAATCGGCTTAAAAATCTCTTTTGCAGCAGTTGTTGTCATTAAAGAAATACTTTTAAAATCTAGATCAATACTTTCATTTTTTCCAAAAATTTCAAGTATTTCATCAACAATTTTTCCTGCATTCTCATCTGATGTAATATTAGAACCAAATTTTGCCATGTCATAGTTCATAAAATCTAACTCCATTGAATCTTATTAGGAGAAAAAAATCAGATTCGAAAATTTAATTACAATATTTCTTGAACCAATTTCACATATTTTCTAACTTTTAATCTTTCTATATATTCCAAACAACGCAAACAAAATCTCAGATGAACAAATTGCAATATAAATCCTTGTTTTTAAATCATTTTTTCCGCTTTGCAAAAATTCTATTTTAGCAAGTTTTCTATTTTTTTGGAAACATAAAAAAAAGCTCGCAAGTAACACTCATTAAAAGACTCAAATTCTTTTTTTAAATATTTCTTGCTGAAAAAATTCTGTATATCCCAATATGATTTCCCAAATGCAACTGATTTTTCCACATTATCACTATGGCTTGCAGAATTTTTCAGCACACGGTAAACACTTGTAACCTTATCAAGAAACTTTACTTTACTTTCATGTGCAAAATACAGCCACATCGGGTAATCGCCCATCAGCCAGCTTTTATCTTGCGGATATATTTCTTTCAAATAACTGTTTAGCAAGTCTTTTCTAAAAACAGTTGTGAGTGTCGGAACTCTATTTCCATTAAAAAGCAAGTCTTCAAAATCTCTTACATCAGTACCAAACCTTCTTCTGGAAAACTTTCTTTTTTTCTGAATAAACTGTTTTGCTTTTGTATAGCACATCCCATACTCAAGATTATTTTCCAGAAAATCCACCTGCATCTGCAGTTTGTTTTCGTCAATCCAGTAATCATCACCTTCACAAAAAGCTACATATTTACCACTTAACTTACTGTTCACAATCCTTCCAAGAGAACCATCATGTTTAGAATACTGATTTTCTGTCTCATAAATTGGCTTAATTATTGAAGGAAATTTTTTTTCATATTCTCTAATTATTTGAGCAGAATTATCTGTTGATGCATCATCATGAACTATTACTTCAAATGGAAAATCTGTCTTTTGCATCAAAAATCCATCTAAAGCTTGTGCAATATATTTCTCATGATTATAAACTAAATTTTTTATAGAAACTAAAGGTCTGTTATTATATTCTTTCTTCCAATTTTTCTTTATGTCATTCTCTGTAATTTGAATCACCTTTTATACCTCCAATTAAAAAACATTTATTCAT
>JAAZCS010000404.1 GCA_012513125.1 Treponema sp.
AAACCATGGAAGAATAGGAACAAGAATTGAAGAAAGAACAATTGTAAGAATGGCAGCAATTGGTTCTACAATTCCTGATAATGTTCCTAATGCAAAAGATTTTAATTTTCCGTTTCCTTCACTTCTTAACGGCATTGAAATTATTGCTCCTTCTGGAAAGTTTTGAATTGCAATACCGATTGATAAAGCGAATGCGGCCGGAATTGAAATAATTGCTCCTTTTGAAAGAAGTCCTGACCATACAACGCCAATTGCCATTCCTTCTGGTATATTATGCAAAGTTACGGCAAAAACAAGCATGATTGTCTTTTTTAGTTTGCTTGGAAGTCCCTCTGGTGTTGTGCTTGTCGCGTGCAAATGTGGAATAATTCTATCAAGTAGTAAAAGAAAAGCCATTCCTAAAGCTATTCCACAAGCGGCAGGAACTACAGAAAATTTTCCCATATTTGCGGACATTTCCATCGAAGGTATTATCAAAGACCAGACCGATGCTGCAATCATAACTCCTGATGCAAATCCTAATAGAAATTTTTGGATTTTCTCGTTCATTTGTCCTTTCATAAAAAATACACAAGAAGAACCAAGAGTTGTTCCTAAAAAAGGTACTAACAGACCAAATAGAGTGATAATATAATTGTTCATAATTAATTATAATAACATATAATAAAAACTTTGTTTATATGTTATAATTAATTGAAATAGTGTCAAAGTTTTGATTTAGAAGTTTGCGTGGCAAACTTGAATATATATTTTTAGGAGAAAGTATGAAAAAATTATGCTTATTATTATCAAGTGTAATGCTTTTGATGTTGCTATCATCTTGTATTACTGTTGATAAATTGAACAAAGCGTCTTTAAAAGAGCTACAAGAAATGTCAAAGGAATCGTCATTTGTTGATTATACTACATCAGATGGCACAAATCCTTTAATGATTATGGTTAGAAATGATAACGAAGCTAACACTGAATACTTATTAAGTAATCAGTTTTTTGACGTTAATTATGCAAATACAAATGGTGATAATGCGTTAAGTTTTGCAATAACAAACGATAATACAACCATTATTCAAATGTTGATTGATGCAGGAGCCAAAGTTGAACAGTCTGCATTTTCTAAAAAACCACTTGTAATTGCTGTAAAAAAGAATAAGGCAAAATCTGTTCAAGTGTTGATTCAAAATGGAGCCGATTCTACTGTAGCTGATGTTGATAATAACGGTCTGTTACATTTAGCCGCTTCAATAAAAAATGGATTAGAAACAGTTAGAGCACTTTTAAATAATAATGTATCTTTCCAAACTAAAAACTTAAATGGAGAAACTCCACTTTTTGTTGCATTTAATAAAGATAACAAGCTAGTAGCTCAAGAATTGATAGGAAGAGGTGCTTCTGTATTGTCAACTGATTCATCAGGAAATACTCTTTATCATGTTTTGGTTCAAAATAACACAATTGATTTAATAGATTTAATTTCAAACTCATCTTTATCGCCAAATCTTAGAAATAAACAGAACGTATCGCCACTTGAACTTGCAATTCAGAAAAATTCATATGATTATACTTCCGCAATAATTAAAGTGGGCGGAAAAATCAACGAAATGTCTCCTAATGGAAATTATCCTGTTTTCTACGCAACGATAAATGATAAAAGTGAATCGCTAAAGGCTCTTATTGATAATGGAGTCAATATTACTGTAACAGATTCGTTTGGTTATACTTTGCTTCATAAAGCTGCAGAAAAAGATTCAAGTGAATTACTTCAATTGTTGCTTGATACAAAAAAAATTAATATCAATGCAAAATCAAAGACTGGCATTACTCCTGTTGGATATTGTTTTATGAATGGATATGAAAATTCCGGTGAGTTTTTAATTTCGAAAGGTGCTGATTTATATATCGCCGATTCAACTGGAACAAATACTGCTGTTTATAGACAAAGATATTATCTTCGCCAGTGTGAAACTTTATTGCAGGAAAAAAATTCAGAAAATAAATTGCTTTCTCAATTGCAATTAAAAAAGAAAGAACACGAAACTATGTGCGAACGTTATAAAATTGAAGAAAAGAAATCTAATTCAGAATTGTACACAATTAGAAGTACTTGTGAAGATGCTCAGTTGCAAAAAGATAGTTATTATCAACAAATGAAAAGATATGAAAGAGATAGAGAATCATATCTAAGAGATTATAATCATTATTTGTATTTGCTAGATTTGGCAGATACAGCGTATGAAGAATATACATATTCTAGGAAAGCAATGGATGCACAAACTAATGCTGAAAGAATGGAAACTAGCAGAAAGATTGCTGAAAGAAGCTATAATTCTGCTAATTCAACATATATGACATTGCAATCAAAAGTGTCGGTTGCAAAACAAACTCATGATAAATGGCTTTCTGATTTGAATAAAGAGCAAACTGCACTTTTGAATTGTCAGTCAAAAATTAACGACAAACTAACTTATATCAATGGTCTTCAGGAAAAAATTGATTCTGCTAAAAACAATGCAAATATGTATCCACTTACAAAATAAATAAAGTCGAATTAATTTCTGAAAAGACGTTCAATCGGAGTTTACTTCATTAGTATCTGTTTGAACGTCTTTTTTTTTACATACATATAATTGATTTCGTTGAATAACCATTTAAAAATCTTTATTATATATGTATTAATTATTTTAGGAGTTATATATATGGCAGATACAATGCATCCTTTGGTAAAAAACACAAATTGGAAAGGACGACGAGGTCCTGTAGTTCTAGTTATAATGGACGGTGTTGGTTACGGAAAATATGAAGAGGGAGATGCTGTAAAAGCGTCAAAAATGAAATATTTGGATTGGTTCAAATCTCATTGTCCTAATACAAAATTAAAGGCACATGGAAAAGCAGTTGGTCTTCCATCTGATGACGATATGGGAAATAGTGAAGTTGGACATAATGCAATGGGCTGCGGACGTGTTTTTGCTCAAGGTGCAAAGCTTGTTTCGGATTCAATTACAAGTGGAAAAATGTTTAATGGTGATTCATGGAAAAATCTTTTAAGAAATGTTGAAGATAAAAATTCTACTCTTCATTTTATAGGACTTATTTCTGATGGAAATGTTCATTCTCATATTGAACACTTAAAAGCAATGATTTCACAGGCAAACAAAGAAGGTGTAAAAAAGATTCGAGTTCACGCTTTGCTTGATGGTCGTGATGTTGATCCTACTTCAGCGTTAGTATATATTTCACCTCTTGAAGAATTCCTTTCTAGTTTTGCTAATTGCGATTATAGAATTGCTTCTGGCGGTGGTCGTATGTATTTAACAATGGATCGTTACAATGCAGATTGGAGCATGGTAGAACGAGGATGGAATGCACATGTTTTGGGAGAAGGTCGTAAGTTTGCCTCAGCAGTAGAAGCTATTGAAACATACCGCAAAGAAATCCCTGGTATTCTTGATCAAGATATGCACGAATTCGTTATTGAAGAAAATGGAAAACCTGTTGGAACAATAAATGACGGAGACAGTGTAATTTATTTCAATTTCCGTGGAGATAGAGCTCTTGAAATGACTGCTGCTTTTGAAACACCTTCTGATAAAGAGTTCACTCATTTTGACAGAAAAAGAGTTCCTTCTGTTGAGTATGCTGGAATGATGGAATATGATGGCGATCTTCACATTCCTCGTCAGTTCTTAGTAACACCTCCTTCAATTGATAGAACAATGGGTGAATATTTGACAAAAACAGGTGTTCGTCTTATGGCTATTAGCGAAACTCAAAAATATGGACACGTAACATACTTTTTTAATGGAAACAAACTTGGAAAATTTGATGAAAAATTAGAAGATTATTTTGAGATTAAATCAGATGTAGTTCCATTTGAACAACGTCCTTGGATGAAGTGTGCAGAAATTACAGATAAAGTTATCGATGCAATTAAAAGTGGAAAATATGATCATATCCGTCTGAATTTCCCTAATGGAGATATGGTTTGACATACTGGTGTTTTCAATGCTGTAGTTTGTTCAATGTAAGGAATGGATTTGCAACTTGGAAGAATTAAAAAGGCAATTGAAGAAGCTGGTGGAATCATGTGTATAACAGCAGATCATGGAAACAGTGATGACATGTTTGAGCATGATAAAAAGTCTGGAGCTGTAAAAATGAGTAGCGATGGTGAGCCAAAAGCAAAAACTTCACACAGTTTGAATCCAGTTCCTGGCATTATTTATGACCCTGAATATAAAGGCGATTATGACAATACAAAGCTGAATGAAGGTCTTGGAATTTCTTCTTGGCCTGCAACAATTATGAATTTGATGGGTTATCTTCCTCCTTCTGATTATGATAAGAGTATGATAAATATAAAGTAGAATAAAATTAAGCCGTTTCAGTTTTTTGAAGCGGCTTTTTTATTGAATTTGATAAAATAATTGAATATTTGAATTATTTTTTTAGTGAAAGTGATTTTTTATAGATTACAAAACAAAGAACGCCAATACATAACATTCCACCAATTAAATTTCCTAATGTAACAGGTAAAATATTTGATATATACATATTTGAATAATTAAGATTTTGAATTTGTTCTGTTGTTATTCCATACAATTCTTGTGCTTTTTGAACATATTCAGCGTTTTTTGACGCAATAATTCCAGCTGGAATATAGTACATATTTGCGACGCAGTGTTCAAAACCTGAAATTACAAAAACAAAAATAGGGAAGAACATTGCGATACATTTTCCTGCAATATCTTTTGCGGCTGTAGCCATTAAAATTGCAGCACAAACAAGGATGTTGCAAAAAATCCCCGAAATAATTGCACTTGATGGAGAAATTGCTAATTTTGCAATTGCAACTTTTATTGTAAAAGCACCAAGACCACCACTTGAATAGTTAAATTGTCCACAAGCAAACATTCCATATGCTACTAAAAAAGCACCAATAAAATTACTCATATGAACAATAATTAAGTTGATTATCATTTTTGTTGCAGAAAATTTCTTGTCTAAAACACCCATTATTAAAAGGCAATTTCCTGTAAACAATTCTCCGCCAATTAGAACAAGCATCATCAAGCCAACAGGAAAAACTGCTCCGGCAAGAGTGCGAGCAAGACCTACATCAGAAATATTGTGCATTGCAAGATTGCTTCCTTCTGCACCAATTGCAATAAAAGCTCCTGCCATAATTCCAAGTAAAATCATTTTAATTATTGGCAAATTTGCTTTTACAATTCCGCCTTTTATATTTAAATCCACACATTCAGAAGGGCTGTTGAAATTGTTTTCCATTTTTTCGTATTCCTTGTTTGTAAGTAAAATTTTTAATAACGTTTCTATTATAAACTTTTTGAATGTTTTGTACATTGATTGTGGTGTGATAATGGGGACAAAAAAAATGACCTAAAATACACATATAAATTGTTTCCAATTTTTTGCATATCTTAGGTCAGTAAGTTGCAAGTTTAGGATAAACTTGCAACATAAGTTATTTTTTAAATGATTCAGCTACGGCAAGTCGCAAGCTTTGCTTGCTTCTCGAGTTTGGGATAAACCCAAACTCGCAACTTATACTATTTCTTGAAAGACTCAGCTACAGCTACGGCACAAGCTACTGTACAAGTCGCAAGCAGAGCTTGCTTCACGAGTTTGAGACAAGCTCAAACTCGCTATGTAAACTATTTTTTAAATGATTCAGCTACTGCTACGGCACAAGCTACTGTACAACCGACCATTGGATTGTTGCCCATTCCCATGAAACCCATCATTTCAACGTGAGCTGGAACTGAAGAAGATCCTGCAAATTGAGCGTCTGAGTGCATACGACCTAGAGTATCTGTAAATCCATAAGAAGCTGGACCTGCTCCCATGTTATCTGGATGTAAAGTACGACCTGTACCACCACCAGAAGCAACAGAGAAGTATTTTTTTCCTGCTTCAAGTCTTTCTTTCTTATATGTACCTGCAACTGGATGCTGGAAACGTGTTGGGTTTGTTGAGTTTCCAGTGATAGAAACATCTACACCTTCATGCCACATAATTGCAACACCTTCACGAACATCATCAGCACCGAAACAGCGAACACATAAACGTTCTGGACGTGTTCCATATGGATATTCTTTTACAATTTTAAGTTGAGCATCTGGATGATCAGCATCACGAGTACCAGTATAGTCAAACTGAGTCTGAACATATGTGAAACCGTTGATACGGCTGATAATCTGAGCTGCGTCTTTTCCAAGACCGTTCAAAATTACACGAAGTTTGTTTTTGCGTACTTTGTTAGCGTTTGCTGCAATTTTGATTGCACCTTCAGCAGCTGCGAAAGATTCGTGTCCTGCAAGGAAAGCGAAACATTGTGTTTCTTCACTTAAAAGTCTAGCTCCTAAGTTTCCGTGTCCAAGACCAACTAAACGGTCATCAGCAACAGAACCTGGAAGACAGAAAGACTGAAGTCCTTCTCCAATTGCAGTACTTGCATCAGAACCAGAAATAGTTCCTGCTTTTTCGCCTTTTTTGATTGCAATTGCAGAACCTAAAACATAAGCCCATTTTGCATCTTCAAAACAAATCTGCTGTGTTTGCTGGCAGATATCATAAGGATCGAAACCGTTCTTTTTGCAAAGATCACGTGCTTCCTGTAATCCTTTTTCGCCTTCAGCAAAACCATATAATTTTAATGTTTTGTTAATCTGCGGAATGCGTCCTTCGTAATCTTCAAATAATGACATAATTTATTCCTCCGTATTCCTATTCTTTGCGTGGGTCTATGAATTTAACAGCACCTTCTTCAGGTGTGATACGTCCGTAGTGTGTGCGGGCTTTATCCATAGCTTCTTTAGGATCCATACCTGCTTTTACAGCATCCATGAATTTTCCAAAATTGATTGTTTTATAACCAATGATAGCACCATCTTTATCAACAGCGCATTGTTCAACATAGCCTTCTGTCATTTCAAGGTAACGTGGACCTGTTTTGCGAGTAGCAAACATTGTTCCAACCTGAGAACGAAGATTTTTTCCTAAGTCTTCAAGAGATGCTCCAACTTTTAGACCATCTTTTGAATAAGCCGATTGAGTACGACCGTAAACAATTTGTAGGAAAAGTTCGCGCATTGCAGTATTAATTGCATCGCAAACAAGATCAGTGTTTAATGCTTCAATAATTGTTTTTCCGATAAGGATTTCAGATGCCATAGCAGCTGAGTGTGTCATTCCAGAACAACCAATTGTTTCTACTAGACATTCTTCAATAACACCATCTTTAACATTAAGTGTAAGTTTGCATGTACCTTGTTGTGGTGCACACCAACCGATTCCGTGTGTAAATCCGGAAATGTCTTCCATTTTTTTTGCTTGAACCCAATTTCCTTCTTCAGGAATTGGAGCAGGACCGTGATAAGCAGCTTTTGCTAGTGGACACATATGTTCCACTTCTGCAGTATATTTCATTATATGCTCCCAAAAGAGATTTTCTATAATATAGCATTTTTATTGATTAAATACAATAATTGTATGATGTGTTAGATTGTCTAAAATCCTTTGCACACTATTGATTTTACTGGGGCATCTGCCATTTTTGCAGTAACAGGACATTTTGCCATGTACAAAAAGAAAATATTAGTTCTATCTGGCAAATAGAGGCCTTCAAAATTTCCTTGTCCTTTTGAAATAACTACATCAGCTTTATAGAACAAATTCTTAAATTCATCCGATACGCATTCCAATACTGTTCCAGCCGATTTATCTCCGTTCGAAATTACTGTAGCAACTTCGCTCATTTTTACATCATCTGCATCAACTGTTGTAACATCATTCATAACAGCCATTCCTCGCACAGTGTAGAAAACTTGTATTGATGGAAAAATTTCTTTTAGAACTTTGATGAACATTTTATCGAGTGCTATTTCACCACAATTATCACCCAACCACAGAATAGTTTTTGCTGAATGTAATTTTTCAAAAAGAATATCACTATCGTCAACGCCAAACTTTGTATTTTGAATTTCGTTTATTTTGTTCTCAAAAGTTTCAAAATCAACAGAATCAGGAGCTGCAAAATCAATTAGATTTCCTGCAATATCTGAACATAACGCCAATCTAAATTTTTCTTTAGGCGTTTTAAGATTTTCAATTTGTTTTTCAATATTTTCAGATATAGAAAGTAGTTTTTTGTTCAAATATAGTTTTACACTTCTGTATAAATCTCTTTCTCCAAATTGAGATGACATTATATCCCAAGCACCTCCAACTAATTCTGGAGTTGATTTTGAGTAGTCTGCAGTTGCGAAAAACGAAAGAACTTTGCGTAATGTATCTTTTTCAGTTTTATCATCAATCTTGTTGATTTCAGCAAGAAGAGGGACTTGTTTTACTATGCAAGATGCACATAAAGAGGAAAATTTCATGTTATTAATATAACAAACTTGACGGAATTAATAAAGAAGTAGGGTGAAAATTAAAAAAGTTCTGGTTGAAATGACAAATTGTTTTCTTTTTCAGTGGGAAAGTCTCTCATATAGTTGAAAACTTCACCATCAAGTAAAATTCTATTTTCAATACAGAGTTTGCGTGTGTTTTCAATTATCTTTTTGCTGTCTGGGCAAGGAAGTTCATAATTATTATGAAAAGTTTGTATATATTTTTGTTTTAATCCTGGAAAGTTTTTATCAAGTTGTTTGTAAAAATATTGTCTATCTCCATCTCGTAGCGTAAGTCCAGCTCCAAAAAGAATTATTCCTTTTACATTTGCCTCCATACAGCTTTTTAAAAGAAGAGAAGCGTTTTCAAATGTTCCATTAATAAAAGGCAAAAAAGGAGTTAACCAGACAACAGTGGGAATTCCTTCATTCATTAAAATATTTAAGATTTCAATTCGTCGGCTTGTAACACAAACATTTGGTTCAACAATCTTGCATAATTTATCATCAAATGTTGTAAGCGTAATTTGAACAACACATTTTGCTTTTTTATTTATAGATTTTAGTAAATCAAGATCACGAAGAATCAAATCAGATTTAGTTTGAATTGCAAGACCAAAACCATAATTATCAATTAATTCAATGCATTTTCTTGTAAGTTTTAAGTCCTTTTCAAAATGTAAATATGGATCAGACATTGAACCTGTTCCAATCATGCATTTTTTTCGTTTGTTTTTTAATGCCTTTTCCAAAAGTTCGGGAGCGTTGATTTTTACTTCTATATCCTCAAAAAAATGTTGATTACTTTCTTGCCAATAACAAGTGCTTCTAGCGTCGCAATAAATGCATCCGTGCGTGCAACCTCTGTAGATGTTCATGCCGTTTTGAGAAGATAAAAGTGATTTTGCAATTATCGAATGCATTTTTTTACGATAACATAAATTATCACTATGTTGAAGTTATATAGTTGAGTTAAATTGAATAATTGAATTTCATAAGCGTATTCTATATAATAAAACATTATGGATTTATTGAAAAAACTTGAAGAATGTGGTTCTCGTTTTAAAGTTGTAAGTGAAATAGTTTTGGATCCGACTTTAGTAAAAGATCCCAAAAAATATAAAGATACAATGCGTGAACATGGATATTTAAGCGAAATTTGTTCACTTTATGATGAATATCAAAAGTTATTAACTGGAATTACTGACGCAAAAGAACTTATTACTAACGAAGATGACGTTGATATGAAAGAAATGGCTCGTGAAGAATTGAAAGAGCTAGAAGAAAATCAGCCTATTTTGGAAGAAAAAATCAAATTAAAATTAGTTCCACCTGATCCTCTTGATGAAAAAAATATTATTCTTGAATTGAGAAGTGCCGCTGGTGGTGATGAGGCAAGTCTTTTTGTCCGTGATTTATGGGAAATGTATTGTCATCTTGCTGAAAGAAAAGGCTGGAAGTGTGAAACAATGGAAGCTCAGGAAACTGAAGTTGGCGGTTTTAATAAAATTGTAACTTCAATAAGTGGCAAATTTGTATATGGAACTTTAAGATGGGAATCAGGAGTTCATCGTGTTCAGAGAGTTCCTTTAACTGAAGGTCAGGGACGTCTTCAAACATCAACTGTAACTGTTGCTGTTTTGCCAGAAGCAGAAGAAACTGAAATTGAGATAAAAGATAGTGATGTTCGTGTTGATGTAATGCGTGCAGGCGGTCCTGGTGGGCAGTGTGTTAATACAACTGATTCGGCTGTTCGCTTGACTCATATACCAACAGGTATTGTTGTTATTCAGCAGGATGAAAAATCACAGATTAAAAATAAAGCAAAAGCTTTTAGAGTTTTACGTGCTCGTTTGTTTGATTTGGAAGAAACAAAAAAACAGTCAGAAAGGGCAGATGCACGAAAAAGCATGGTTGGATCGGGTGCTAGAAGTGAAAAGATTAGAACATATAACTTTCCGCAAGATAGAGTTACAGACCACCGTATAAATTATAGCCAGCACAATCTTCCGGGCTTTATGATGGGAAATATGGATGATATGCTTGATGCTTTGAATGTTTATGCAAAAGAAGAACAGTTGAAAGCTGATATATCAACACTAGGCGAATGACAATAAAAGAATGTAGGAATTTATACAAAAAAGAACTTCAATCTGTTTCATCTACACCTTTGCTTGATGTTGATGTTCTTTTATGTTTTTTCTTGTCCTGTGATAAAACTCATTTGTTATTAAATGATAATCAAGAAATTGATGAAAATGTTTTGATAGGTTTTTTAAATGCAATTGAAAATAGAAAAAAAGGAATTCCTATTGCATATATAATCAATAAAAAAAGTTTTTATGGCTACGATTTTTATGTTGATTCAAGTGTGTTGATTCCAAAACCAGATACAGAAACTTTGGTTGAAAAGGCTGTCGTTTTAATCAGCGAAAAAATAAAAAAGAATGAATCGATTTTAACTATTTGCGATATGTGTTCAGGAAGTGGATGTATTGCTATTTCCGTTTTATTATCCTTAGTGAATGATTTTCATGTTCCATATAATAAGTTACCAAAAATTATTTTAGTTGATATTAGTAAAAAAGCACTGGATGTTTCAAGAAAAAATGCAGAATTATTACTGGATTCTAGATTGAATGAAAGGGTCAGATTTTTGCAAAGTAATCTTTTTGAAATGGTTCCTTATAAATTTGATGTGATATTAACAAATCCTCCATATGTTCCACATTTTATGGTGGAAGAGCTTTTAAAAGACGGAAGAAGTGAGCCGAGATTGGCCTTGGATGGGGATGTAGATGAATTTGGTAATTATTCTACTTCAATTGACGGGCTTTCGTTGATTAAAAGATTTATTGTTGAAGCCGATGCACATTTAGCTCCGTATGGGTTTATGCTAATGGAAACCGGTGAATATAACGCTGAAGGGGCTGAAAATTTCGGTCATAAGAATTATTTCAAAACTAAAATATACAAAGATATAAATAATCAATTAAGGGTTGTTCAGTTCGAAAAATAATCTATTGAAATAAAAAAAACAGCCCTTGATATTGAATAAATCAACTTTAAGGGCTGTTTTGCATATTCAAATTGTAATTATGCTAGTCTATTGATTGTGAAAGTGTAAAAAATAGAGAAATTCCCTCGTTTGGAAATCTTTTTATAAGTGCTTTTACACAATCATTTAGTATTTTTGCATTTTCTTTATCAAGGTAAGTAAAAAGTACAAAATTCTGTTCAGGCCATATAGTATTTCCTAATTTTTGTGTTTTTCTGCCCTTTCCAGAAACTGTTGGAATAATTGTATATTCAATAGTTGGGATTTTTTCTTCCAACAGTTCTATAATATCTTCTTCTACAGATTGATTGCTTATAATTTCTGCTCTATATTCTAAATTCATATAACCTCCATTAGTTGTTTTCTTTATTTTCGCTGATTTCAAGAGTAGCTTTCTTTTTTACATCTTTTTTCTTCATTACAAGTGAATAAAGTACAGGAATGATTAATAAAGTTACAAATGTACTTGATGTTAATCCTCCAACAACTGCAACTCCAATTGGTTGAACCATAACAGATTGTCCTTCGGTTGCAAAACACATTGGTAGCATTCCTAAAATTGTTGTTAATGTTGTCATCATTACAGGTCTAAAACGGCTTTTTCCCGCTTGAAAACATGCTTCCATGATAGGAATGTTTCGACCAACAAGAAGATTTGTGTAGTCAACAAGAATAATTCCGTTATTTACTACAATTCCTACAAGCATAATCAGTCCGACCATAGACATCAATGAAATTGCTTGTCCTGTTATTTTGTACAAGAAAATTACGCCAATAATAAAGAACGGAATTGTTGCAAGATTTATTAAAGGTGCTTTGAAAGATTCATAAGTTGCGGCCATAACACCGAATACAAGTACAATTGCCATCAAAATTATTTTAATATAAAGTTGCATCTGACTTGTTGTATCTTGCCAAGAACCTTCATAGCTTACTGTAACGTTGTCTGGAATAATGAATGCTGATGAAATGCCTTGTTTAATTTGTTCTTCAACAACATTTGCTTTTTCGTTTGTTGTAATTCCTGTTGTAACGTGAATTATTCTAGTTCTATTTTCTCGATTAATAGTAACAGGTCCATATCCTTTTTTCAAAGTTGCAAAATTGGCAACGGAAATCATTCCCGATGAACCTTTTACGTAAATTGATTCAAGGTCGTCTACTGTTTTTCTATCATCTTTCTGATACATAACAATTACGCTGTAGTCCTCACCGTTTTGGCGATAAGTTGATGCAGTTGTTCCATTTAGTGCCGCATTAATTTCTTGTGCGACTGTGGTAATATCAACTCCAAATTGATAAGCTCTTTCTCTGTCTATCACAACTTCAACTTGAGGCAAACCTTCGTCCATATCAATGCTCGGCTCGCTACAATTGCTCATGTTGTTTATTACTTCCATTATATTATTTGCTACATCAAGTGCTGCATCCAAATCTGCGGAACGAATTGCTATATCAATATCATCACCCATCATTTGTGCTCGGAATCCTCTTCCGAAGCTAAATGTTGCTCCAGGGAAATCATTGAAGTGTGATCTTAGAATACTCTGAATTTCGGCAGCTGATTCAATAGGTTCATCTGGTAAAGATATTTCAATGGAGCCTTTATTTGATGATGTACTACCTCTTCCGCCACTTCCAATATTTGTAGTTATTGTATCATAGCCTTTTATTTCGTTTTTAATTATATCTTCATATTGTAAAAGAACAGCTTTTGTATTTTCCAAAGGAGTTCCAACTGCCATGGTCAAGCTCATCGTGATTGAATCATTGTTTCCCATTGGCATCATATTGATTTGCATTGTAGGAATAAATGAAATGGAAATCACTAAAATACAAACTGCAATTATAATCGTTACCAATCTGTTGTTTAATGCAGTTTTCAGCAATTTTCCATAGACGTTAGTAAGTTTCTCGATTATTTTCTGGAAGAAACCATACATCTTTTTTAGAACTGGATTTGTGACTGGTTTTTCATTTCTGTTTGATAGTGGAA
>JAAZCS010000405.1 GCA_012513125.1 Treponema sp.
ATTTGTAACGGCTAAAACCTAACAACTGCTTCAACTGGATAAAAACTTTGTCACGGTTTGTGCAACTCGCTTCGCTCGTTTCATGCACAAACCGCGCCAAGCGCGAGTACGCGCCCGTTTTTACCAGTTAAGCAAATGTTATGATCACACGCCACAAGCGTGGTTATTTTTGGGATAGTAAAATTGAAAAAAGGAGTAAATATTGTAGTGTTATTTTTATTAATGACTTTGTTAAATTCAAAAAGAATATCTTAAAAAAATCTTTCTGAATTTGAAAACAAAATTATAACGATCTACAATTTTTGAAGTTTTGTCAAATATAGTAATTCGTATAAGATACGAAGAGAAATTAAATTTACCCTAATATGAAGGCTTAAATTTAGGAATAAATAATTTTATAAACTGTGGTATAATAAAATAGATGGAGATATATATGAAACAAATTCTTATTTTATTAAGTTTTATTTTTTGTTTTTCATTTATGGGATGTCATGAACATGAATGGGAATCTGTTGATTGTAAGACACCTATAACATGCAAAACATGTGGAAAAACAAAAGAAGAAATGGGTCCTCATTCTTGGGAAGAAAATGTTATTGTAAAAGCCGCAACTTGTGAAGAAGATGGGTTAGAGACAAGAAAATGTTCTATTTGTGAAATAAGCGAAGACATTGTAGTAAATAAATTAGGACACGTATTTGAAGATGTAAAAGTCTTAAAACAAGCTACTTGTGAAAGTATTGGTAGTAAAAGAATAAAATGTAATCGATGTAAAATAACAAAAGATGTTGATGTGGAAAAGTTACAGCATGAATATGTTGATTATTTTTGTAAGAATTGTGGTTATGAAAATAGACCATATTCTATAGATTTAACTTATTCAGAACAAAGTAAAACAAATAAAGTGAAATATATTAGTTCTGTAAATTGTGAATATAAGAGCGGAAAATTATCTTTTTATTATTGTTTGATGGATGACAAAAAAGAAGAAATTATAGTTCCTACATATGCAAAAATCATAATAAAAGATAAATGGGGTGAGATAAAATATAAAGGTTATAAAAGAGTTGATGATAGTGGAACTCTTTCGTCGATAATAGGTGGAACAAAGTTGATTAATATGACAACAATTTCACCTTTATATCTCTTCCCAAATGATTGGGGACAATTAGGAACTCTGGAATATGAGGTTTATTCACCTGGTAAGTGAATTTTGATAAAGATATAATTGATATTTATTAATCAAAAATAAAAGTTTATAAATATTATCGAAATAATTAGTATAACGACCCTCAATTTTTGAAGGGGCGTCAAACATTAGTAATCTTTTTTATAATCGAGACAAGCTTTCTTTCTAAAATGAAATTTCACTTTAAGGCAAAACAAGGAAACTGTAATATGCGACTTTATGACACTTAAAAAATAATAATAGAAGCGTAGTTTCATATAGCAGTATAGATTATTCTTAAAGAGAAAACGAATTTAAGAAATTAAGTTCTGTATAAAAAGTATATATATCATAACACAGTTTTCAAAGCCGACAGCGGGTCAAGCCCGCTGCGGTTTAAAACAATGTTAGCAATACGGAAAGAGAATACAATGAAAACATTAAACCCATTAAAAGGTCTTACTGATACCGAAAAAAAAATACTACAAATATGTTCAAAAAAATGGTTTAGTAATCCCGCAGGAATCTCAGCAATAGATATTTCAGAAAAACTACCACTGTCGAATGCTGAAGTTATGTTAGTTTATGAAGGCTTTGTTTCTAAAAAGCTCGGTACGATTAATAAGAATGTTGAATTGTATTGTTTAAAATTTGATTTTGATAATCCATCTCAAAGTTTTGATGGTGTAAAAGTAGTAACCCATATATTTTTTCCTTCTAAAGAAGTATTACATCATTACTTTTACAAATCAAAACTTTCAAAAGATGAAATTCCGGAATTTAAGAAAAGATTGCATCTTGGTGGTTGTCAAATAAGTCTTCAATTCTTTAATGAGGAAGTACTAAAAAAGTATTTTGATCATCCTGAAAAATATGAAATTGATGATTCAATGGCTGGTGGAATAGTAAGTACAAATGGTGATTGTGAAGAAGATGAATATTTACATGTTAGATACGGAAAAAAGTTAATAAATGATGGATATACTGCAATCACTGCAATTTTAAGTGATCTAGCTTCAATGAGTCCTAATGAACAACAGTATTGGAGTTCATTTGAAATAAAAAAATGCTTACTCGATGGGAATGATGAGAACTTTAAAAGATTCTTCGAAAGAAGCTTTGATGGTGAGTGGGTGGATTATCCAAATCCAATTAATGATATTTATGATCTATTATCAGAATTTAATAAATTGTTTGATAACCCAATAATTTTTAATACAACTAGTAATATTCATTTAAAGCCACCCGTAGAAAACACCAGTAAGGAATTCTGTAATTCATGTTCAGAACTATATAAACTTATCGGTCCTGATAATATAAATAGCAAAGCAATAAAACAATTTTTAATAAAATATTTTGGTTATTCTGAATTAAACTTTATTCATAAGGAAAGTAAAAAATCATTAAGCACCTTACAATTGTTTAAATTATTTGAAAAAGCTAACACTTCCAATAATATTCTTTGTGGTCAAATTGAAGTAATTAAAAATTATCGTATAGAAGCGGATCATAAAATACTTGATAAAGAAAAAAGTAAAAAAAACTATACAAATCAATTTTATGATATTTGTAAGAAATATGTTTCCTGTGCAAATGAAGTACTTAAAAAATGCCGATTGCTAACAACTGCTTCAACCTGACTCGGCTATGTCACGATTCTTGCTAGTCGTCGCTACGCTCCTCGGCAAGAATCGCGCCATTACGCCTCGCAGGTTAAGCAAATGTTAGGTTGATGGCGCACTGCGCCACTTTCGTTGAAAGTAAAATCACCAACATATTTTATTCAAAATCATTCGTTGAATGATTAAAAATTAAATGAAAATCGTTGGAGGATTTTTATGATTTGTAAGTACTGTGGACATAAGTCCCATTCAGGAACAAAAGCAAGCTGCTCATGCTCACCAACAGGAATCCATGTTTATATGGAAGAAAAAGATCGCTATATTTGTGAGTACTGTGGTCACAAGTCAACTTCAGGAACTAGAAGTTCCTGCTCAAAAAGTCCGACAAAACATCATGTTTGGTCGAACTAGTTAAAAAAACAGCAGGGATTCTTGTAATTGAAATTCCTGCTGTTCTAATTTTACTTGTCATTATCAATTTTATTTCTCGTTATAAGGAGATTGAAAAATGTCCCAGAAAAATTCACTTCCTGTTAAATTGCGAAAGTTCGTAGACGGCAATGCAGATACACCGTTTGAGTTCTTTATGCTGTTTATCACCCTCATAAACGTAGTCATTTTAGGATTAGAAACTGATGCCAAAATTTTAAAAAATTATGGAAATGTACTATTTATAATTGATCAAATATGTCTTGTACTATTTATTATTGAATTATTAATAAAACTAGTAGCTTTCAACAAAGATTTTTTTGGAGAAAAACGTACAGATGAGAAAGGAGATGTGTTTTTCCATATTAATAAATGGAATATTTTTGATTTATTAATTGTCCTAGTGTCAATCTTTGGTTCTTTGCCTTTTTTCTCTGTTTTCAGAGTTCTCCGAATATTTAGGTCATTTAAAATTGTAAAGGCTATAAAATCCTTACGAGTAGTAAAAACATTAAAACTTGTAAATAGCTTGACCAGTTTGCGAGTCATGGTAAAAGCTATTATAAAAGCTTTCCCAAGCGTTTTGTGGACATTCTTCTTGTTATTAATATTTGCTTACGTATATGCAATAGTTGGGAACAGTCTGTTTGG
>JAAZCS010000037.1 GCA_012513125.1 Treponema sp.
CTCAAAAATGAAATTGACTGTTTTTTAATAGAAACTATGAATGATTGTTATGAAACAAAAGCATGTGTTATCGCAGTAAAAGAAGCGATGGAAGATTCAAACATAAAAATACCAATTTTTGTGACAAATGTTTACGACAAGGAATGCAGACTTTTGAATGGGTCTACCCCAGAAATAATGATTTCTATGCTGGAATCGCTACGGGTTGATGCAATTGGTATAAATTGCAGTTTAGGACCTTTAGACATGGAAGAAACCATAAAAAGACTTTGTACTGCATCTTCTTTGCCAATAATTATTAATCCAAACGCCTGTCTTCCTCATGTTGAAAACGGAAATACTGTTTTTGATGTTTCGGCAGATGATTTTGTAAAGGCGATGGAAAAACTGGATGAATATGGACCTGCAATTCTTGGCGGTTGCTGTGGCACAACCCCTCAATATATTGAAAAACTTGTTAGTAAATTAGCAAAAAAAGATTTAGTAACAAGAGAAGTCAAAGAAACTTCTTCTATCTGTTCCAGTTTAAAAATGGTTTATTTTGGAGACAATTCTCCTGCCGTTTTAATTGGCGAACGAATCAATCCTACTGGGAAGAAAAAGTTTAAAGAAGCTTTGCGAAATAATGATATTCCGTATATTGTTCATCAAGGTTTGGAACAAGAATCAGGGGGAGCTCAAGTTTTAGACGTTAATGTTGGACTTCCAGAAATTGACGAAGAAGAAATGATGGTAAAAGTCATGACTGAACTGCAAAGTGTTACAAATTTGCCACTACAAATTGACACTTCAAGCGAAATTGTAATGGAAAAGGCTTTACGTAAATATAATGGAAAAGCTCTTGTTAATTCAGTAAACGGAAAACAAGAGATAATGGACAAAATCTTTCCGCTTATAAAAAAATATGGGGGATTAGTTGTTGCATTGACTATTGATGAAGACGGAATTCCAGATACTTGCGACGGAAGAATCAAAATTGCAAGAAAGATTTACGCTGAAGCTGAAAAATACGGAATAAGCAAAAAAGATATTATTATTGATTCTTTAGCAATGGCAGTTAGTTCCGATTCAAATGCAGCAATTGCTACTTTACAAGCTGTAAAAACGATTCATGATGAATTCAAAGGAAATACAAGTTTAGGAATCTCAAACATTTCTTTTGGACTTCCACAAAGGGAATTTGTTACAGCTGCATTCTTTACACTAGCGATGGAAAGAGGATTAAGTGCAGCAATCATGAATCCGCTACAATCGGAAATGATGAAAGCTTACAGATGTTTTTGCTTATTGCACGGAAAAGACGAACAATGTTTGAACTACATCGAGTTTGCCAATAATTACGAATCACAAAGCATAGTAAAAACAGATGTAAAATCAAATAGTGGAAATGTAACAAATGAAGCAGGAAACTTTAACATTGAAACTTTAGAATATGCAATAATACACGGATTAAAAGATGATGCTTACAAAGCCACAGAAAAACTTCTTGAAACAATTGAACCCCTCAACATAATAAACAATCACTTAATTTCTGGGCTGAACTTTGTTGGTGAAAAATTTGAACAGAAAAAGATGTATCTTCCTCAGCTTTTAATGGCTGCCGACGCTGCTAAATCTGCATTTTCTGCAATCAATTCTTTTATGGAAAAAAGCGGAAAGAAAGAAAAACCTAAGGGAACAATAATCATTGCTACTGTAAAGGGTGATATTCACGATATTGGGAAAAACATTGTAAAAGTTCTTTTGGAAAATTACGGCTTCAATGTTATTGATTTAGGAAAAGATGTTCCGCCAGAAGTTATTGTTGAAAGATGTGTAAAAGAAAATTGTAAATTAGTTGGACTTTCCGCATTAATGACAACAACTGTTACAAGCATGGAAGAAACAATTAAACAACTTAGAAAAAATGCACCGTGGGCAAAAATATGCGTCGGCGGTGCAGTATTAACTCAAGAGTATTCAGATATGATTGGTGCAGATTTTTACGGAAAAGACGCAATGGCTACCGTAAATTACGCCCTAACATTATTTAAATAATCTTTTTTTTGCCAAATTCCCCAATCAAAGAGGCAGGATCTTTTGATAAATGCGTTTTTACAAGCAAATAATCGGTTTGGTTGAAAACATCTTTCAATAATTCCATCTGTTCGCTTGAAAAACTGCTTAATACATAATCTGCTATATCTTTGTTATCAGGACGACCTATTCCAAATCGAAGGCGCCAAAAATCAGGTGTATTCAAAACGGCTTTCGTTGAACGTAATCCATTGTGACCGCCGAGTCCGCCTGACCATTTTAAACTGATATATCCAAACGGAAGTTCAAGTTCATCATGAATAACAAGAACATTCTCTGGCTTAAGCTTATAAAAATTCACAACGTCTATAATGCTCTCGCCAGAAGCGTTCATGTAAGTTTGTGGTTTCAAAAAATAGATATGAGAGGGAGAGCTATCGGGAATTTTGACTGGAGAACCATCTTTTGTCGACATAATTTTACTTTCACATGCCCACGAAGACAATTGTTCTGGAGTGCATGATGCAATTTCGCCTTTAAATTTATTCTGCCAAGTCAGTTTATTTTCAAAAGGTAAGAAACTTTCAAAAATCCAAGAAACATTATGTCTTGTTTTTTCATATTCTTTACCATAATTTCCTAAGAATGCTACAAGTTCTATCATTTTTAATTCCTGCAAAAATTATTGTAAATCTGAAGATGATTTTACATACTTTTGAACTGAATATGATGTCATTTCAAATGGATATGGAGTTTCAGAACATTTTGCATAATAAAAATCACTATCATCTTCTGAAGTTAGCAAAGATTTATAAATATCAAGCTTAACATTTTTTGAAGACAAGTCGATTTGAATTGTTGCTATTTTTGTTCCATTGAAACTTTCGCTTTCGTCAAACCACTTATTTACAGACAAAGAAGTTAAACTGTCAAACCAAGATTTTACCTTTGCAGAATCAACAGCACCTTCTATTCCAGAAACTGAGTAAGTTGCGTCATCGCCAGAACCAACTCTTCCAATAGAATAACTTTCGTCATCTTTTTGAATAGAAACAGAATTGATATCTTCATTATTTAGAAGATAAACAATGCTACTTCTGTATTTAGATTCAGGTTTATTAATTTCATCTAGCATACTTCCGGATACTAAATAAACAGTTTTGTCATTATCAATCATAATATAAGACTGAAGTCCTGTTGAAGTGTCTTTTCCGACTGTTACAGTCTTTATGACTTTGCCCTCTTTCTTAAGAGTTAACAAAATACGCTCGCCTTCATTTAATTCATATCTTGCAAGAACAGAATCATTTGTAGCTCTGTCTACTTTATCCAAAACCTTAATTGAAGAAACTGCTTTTATCATAGATTGAATTTCACTTTCATTACCTGGATACTTTTTTGAACCGATTTTCCATTCTCCAGCTTCTTTTTTCATTTCAATAGTTCCATCGAGTTCAATTATTTGATTTTCATCAGGTTCCGTCTTCAATTCCAACAGTTGAGGTTTGTCGTTTATTTTTGTTATTCCTTGAACAATGCAGACACATAAAAGAACTGCACACAAAGATAATAATATTATTTTTCTAGTTTTCATTTTTTTCCTCACGTGTTTTTTTAGTTATTGTTCTGTCATCATTTGGATTATATCTTGAACGGATTTCTTTTTTATGTTTATTTCTTTCACGCCAAACAAATAGTCCAATAATTGCAACAATGATAGCGAGTCCAAACTGATTAAAACTTCTAAAAATCAACGCCAATGATGGAGATTTTATTGTCATATTATTTACAGATAATCCTTTTGTTCTCATTGAACATAAATCTTCATTTCCATTGCAATAGTCTAAAATATTCAAAAGGAACATTGCAGTTGGAGAAGAACCAGTTTCGTCTAAAACTTGATAAGTTGTTATATAAGAACTGCCAGACACAAATATTTTGCCAGGCATAATACTTTTTTCAATATGATTTTCTGCAACAAAAGATGAATCGTCAGTTGATTCCGCAGAAACTGATTTATCAAACGCACTTGCAAATTTGCCTTCCAGTAAAACTGCAAGATTTTCGGCTTTAAGCCCGTCTGTTGGAGGCTGAATTGTAAGTGGATTCAACATTATATTTTCTGATTGAGTCCATGATTCATTTGAAGATTTTGCAATTATTGTTGTTTTTATGTCCTTATCCGCTAAGGCTTGTTCAACATTAATTGAACCATTTTGAACCATTACAACATAGCCCAAATTAGATGTAATAGGATTTTTCTTTGCAAATTGATTATTTTGAATAATCGGTGCCCAGTACAAATTCAATGATCCAAACTGAGAACTATTATTTACATAACAATTCTTGTCCATAACAATATTTGCTTCCCTTTTTACACCATATTTATTCAACAAAGTATCGAGAGTGCTACTATTTTCCACAAAAATTGACTGATTCTGATAATATGACTGCTCTTGTAGACCGTCCATAAACAGAATAAGATTTCCACCTTTCATTACGAATTGATCAATTTTATATAGTTCTGCTTCCGTAAAGTCAGATTTTGCCCCGTTAATAATTAGTGAATTCATTGTTGCAGGAATTTCTTGCGTAGCCAAATCCAATTCATCTAAATGATAATTTTGAGAAACTATCGTGTTAAAATTCTTTGATTCCTCTTCATTTTGCAAGCTCCATTCTCCATGCCCCGTAACATAAC
>JAAZCS010000406.1 GCA_012513125.1 Treponema sp.
TATATATGGTTGAAAAAAGAAATTAGAACCTGACCTGCCGATTGTATCAATATAAGTTCCATTTACATAAACTTTACATGACATTAGATTTTTATAAAGAAGAATCCCTAAATCTGTATCTATATCTTTTGAAGTTTTGAATTCACCTACAAGTGAAATTCCATTATTTATTTTTCCTTTTACATCACAAGTCACAGTTATTGGAAATTCTGAAAGTTGCTTATCTACTATATTTTCACCTTCAACTGAAAAGCTGGAAATTACAATATTTTCAGCAAAACAAGAAAACGCTAAAAACAACAAAGACAACAAACAAATTATTTTTTTCATAAACAAACTCCACTCTTTACTAATCACTTTTTATTATAACAAATATATCAAAACAAGTATTCATAAAATGATACAAAATAAAAATAAAATATTCTTTTCATCAAGTTTTTCAATATCATATTTAATTTTATTCTTCGCATAACTCAGATATATTGCCATATGCAACAGTATTTTCATATTCCCATTTATATGGGCTATCTTTTAGTATACTAATTGACTCATTATAATTCTCTCTTGCTTTTATTTTATTACCTAAAATATAATTTATCATAGATTTTGCTCTGAAAGATGGACCTAAAAGCATTTGATGTGTTTTTGCAATATCAAAAACTGATTTTTCCGCCTTTATTGCCATTTTAATATAGTTGCTCTTCTTTTCAGTAGAAATTTTATTATTAATATATGCATAAAAAACTGCTTCAACAATATTTACATAAGAAATCTTAATGTGTGGTACATTTATTTTGTAAATATCATTTTCATACATTGCTTTTTTTGCATAATCTAGTGCTTCTTCAAAATGTTTTTCTTTTGTATTGATGTATGCCAAATGTCCATAATGAATACACAAAGTCATATTATCTTTTACTAAAGAACTAAGCTCTATACCTCTTATCAATTGAACAATTGCTTCATCCGCTGAAATTTTGCCTGTTATATATTGGATAAATGGTGCTTTATTATATTCCCAACCTAAATGCATTGATGAATGTAATTTTTTTGCCAAGATTCCAGTTTTATTATATGCATCCAGTGATTTTTCAAATTCCCCTATCAAGAAATAGTTCTGAGCCAATGCACCTGTTGCAGTCATCAATTCCCATTGTTCGGATATCTTTGTAAAATAAGCACAAGCTTCTTCTAGCAAAGAAATAGATTTTTGTGGATCATTATAAAACAAGAAGTAATATGCATAACGTGATTTAAAAATACTTTCTACCTTTTGATTTTCTTCATTCTGTGAAAGTTTAAATCCTTTTTCAAAAATATTTACACCTAATCTTTTAAATCCTACACTAGACAACGACACTGCATAATCACCACAAGCTAAACACAAATGTCCATTTTTATCTGCAAAATGAAGAGATATATTAAAATTAGCAAGAGAACTCCATGCTATCTTTTCAGGTAATCCAAAATAATACAGTTTATTTAATAAGCAAAGAATGTCACATTCTGTCTGTTTTTTTACATTTTTATTGCCTACATATTGCTTAATTTTTCCTTTTAAAAGACCAAAATTAACAATTTGAATAAAAATCTCTTTTACAATTGAAAGATAAACAGAAAGTGCATGTTTTGGAACTTTTTTACCTAATGTAGATAACGCCAATTCCAAAGTTTTTACGGCAGAATCAAAATCACCCCGCTCTTGATAACATCGTCCCAATCCGCGAAGAGAATCTGTATATATAAAAGTATCTTTACACTCTTTTATACTGCACTCAAATAATTCTTCCGCCAATTTATATTCGCCAATTATTCTGTATTGTTCTGCAAGATGTATTTCTAAGCTGTAAATTTCATTTAAATCTCTATCGTCATCACGATTATTCCAAGCTTTTCGTGCAATTTTATAATGCGATATTGAATCCAATGGTGCCGCTTGTTTTTCAGCTTTTTCTGCAGAAGCTTTGGCATATATAAATATCTTTTGATAATTCTTTGCTTCTATTGCATGATACTCAAGTTTTTCTAAAATAGGATATAAGTTGCCTTTATTCTTTGCTTCTAAATATGTCAAAACCATCAAATTTAATTCTTTTTTTGTGGTATCAAGAATCGTTTCATAAATTACATCATGCGTTATAACATGATTAAACATATATTCTTTGCTTTTATCTTCTTCTTTTGTAATTATGTTATGTGTTTCAAAATCCTCAAGAGCTGTATCTATCATAGAATCAGAAATCCGCTCTGGCAAAATCTCTCTTAAACAATCTGTATAAAAACTACGCCCAATTGCAGATGCTGTTTTACAAATTATCTGTTCTTCAAATTTTAATGAATCAAGACGGGATAAAATGATATTTTGAATTGAAGAAGGAATTTCAATATTGTCTATGTTAGTAATATTTTTTGACAAACATCTGTGACCATCATCACAATCCAAAATCAATTTCTTTTCTATTAAACTATGGATGATGTTTTCAATAAAAAATGGATTTCCATCTGAAGAATAAACAATCTTATTACATAATGAAATATTTGGTTCTTCCATATTTAGCAGAAAATTGGCTAGTAAAGTTGAATCCTTTTCTGTTAAAGAATTCAACTTTATATTTTCAATTTTATTATTTTCAAAGAACTGCTTTGTAATTTCAGAATCACGCGAAACGAGTACAAATAAAGTTTTCATTTCTTCATTCTTATTGATAATATATTCAAGTAATTGAAAGGAAATAACATCGCTCCACTGAATGTTTTCAAAAACTACAACAAGCGGATTCTTTCCAAATAAAGATATAATTTTATAAATAATTGCGAATATATTTTTTTGTTTAGTTTGCAAATCCATATCAGTAATATCATGTGATTCTGCAAAATTATATCCCATAACGTTTAATAATGATGAAACCCACATTTCATCCTCTGGAAAATGTTCAGCAAAAAAGCTTTTTACAAGTATTTCAGCTATATTTTCAGGTAAATCATCAGAAATTTGCAATAACTGTTTCAGAATATTTTTCCAACAATAAAAAGGCGTAGTCTGTTCATATTGGTAACAAGTTGTGCTGTAAATTTGTATGCTGGAATCTTTTTCTTTTTTCAAAGATAAAAAATAGTCAACAAAAAAGGTTTTACCAATTCCAGCATCTCCTGTTACTGCAATACAAGAAAGTTTATTTTTCCAAATTTTTTCAAATGCTGATTCAATCTGCTTTAATTCGTCAATACGACCAAAAAGTTTTTTTGAATTATTAAAAAAATTGTTTTTATCTATGACATTCTTAAATTTATATGCGGTCTGCTCAGTATCATATCCTTTGCATGTTATATTTTTTATTTCTTCAGTTTCATAATAACCTTTCACAGAATCTTTTGTCTTTTCATCCATCAGAATTGAATATTTTTCTTTTCCAATGTTATAAGCCATAAGACGGGCTGCCAAGTTGATTGAATTTCCAATTATCGTATAATCTTTTCTTAAAATTCCACCAAATTCACCAGAATAAACCATTCCTGTAACAACACCAATATTTACAGAATCGATTTTTTCATTTTCTTTGCTAGCTTTTAGAATTTCGGTACAACATAAAATGGCGTTACTTTCCTTATTTTCCAACGCAGACGGAATGCCAAATACAATAGGAAAAACTATTCCTTTGTCAGATAAATCTGGTTTCATACAATATCCGCCATATTTACATGCCAAACGATTTACATTTGTATAAATATAGTTTAACGGCTGCAGATATTCTTCTGTAACTTGATTTTCTAATTGATGAGCAAATATTCCATCAAATTTAACCATAATACAAGTAACATCTTTATATTCGCCAGAAAATCCCTGAAATCTATTTTCTATTTGATATTTAATGATAGGATTTAAAAATGAAGACATCCTGTTGTAGAAAAAAGGTTTTTCGAATAATTGTTCTGCATCATAATAATCAGGATATTCAATATTATCCCTAAAATAATCATCTACTTGGGTAAAATAATAATAACTATTTTTTGCTTCAAAAAACTTATCCAAACCACTTTTTTTTGCATATTCAAAAGTATTTGAATCAATAATAAGCTCTTGTTTACTGCACTGCTTTTCGCAATCAATAGCTTTTTTAATTGCATTTCCAACAAGAACTGGAGTAATAAATAAATCTTTATGTCCTAAAAGAATTTGTGAATACGAACCACAACCCATTCCAATTTTTGGTTTTAAAGTAAATCCATTTGTGTCTTTTGACACAGAATTATAGTTATCACTTAATTCCAAAGCTCGGTTCATTGCTGTAAATGCACGTTTAAAATTCTGTTCAAGCGTTTCATTTTCCGCTTTTTCAAAACTGATTAAGATTGAATCTCCAGCAAATTGATAAATTGAGCCATTGAATCCACGAATTGTCTCTATTATAACGGAATAATATTCTGATAAAGTATTTGATAAATCGGCTATATCTCGTTTTTGATTAAAATAATTAACTACAATCGGCGTAAAACCAATTATGTCAAAATAAACTACGGTACCTTGAAATTCAATAATCTTTTTGTCAAAAACACAACATTCAGATTCACCAATAAGTTTTACCACATTAAATGGAATATACTGAGTAAGTAACATTAACTCATCATCATTCACATATTGATCTTGCCTTAAATAGCATTTTTTACAATTTCTATCCAAATTAAAGGTCTCCGCATTATTATTAAATCATCTACAACGTTGTAATTAGATGAACCAATTTTTATAAAAACTCAAGTTAATGAAAAAGTTGGAATGCTAACGTTTATTTTTTCAACAAATCCTCATCCCATTTAAATCCCATTTTCTTATAGAATTTTGGAACTACGCCCGGTGTAAATGAAGGGCATTTCTTGATAATTTCTTTTGACTGTTCAACAGAAAGAGGTCTTACAGTAGTGTGTGTATCAGCAATTGCATCACTAATTTTATTTGCATAACATGAACAACCAGGAGCTCTACATATCTTAGAATATTCTTCCCAAATTTCACTGATTGGACGTTCCCTCATATTACCAAGAGAAACTGAACAGAAATCGCAAGGACAGACATTTCCTGATGAATCAACAAAAATAAAATGGAATCCAGCCCCGCAACCATAAAACTTTTCACTTTCAAAAACATCATATGCAAAACAAGCAGGATAACCTTTATTCTTTACTAAGAATTTCTGAACTTCGTTAACAGTTTTAATATTTTCAGCTGTCAATTTTTCTTCTGGATGATCAGTTAAATGACCACTTAAAATTGGAGATGTAAGACGCATGTCATTTACACCCAAAGATTTAAAGAAATCCAATGTTTTATATAATTCTTCTGAATTTGAAATCAATTCATGATCTGGAACAAAAGAAACGGCAACATACATTCCTTCTGCCTGATACATTTCTATAGCTTTTATAGCAGTTGCATGCATTCCTTCACGACCACGTCTTTTATCGTGTTCTTCAGCTTTATAGTGATCTAATGAAATTACTGGAATTCCCAATCCTGCATCTTTTAGCTCTCGCACTTTAGAAGGAGTCAATCCATATCCAGTAGAGAACATAAGAGACATTGATTTGTCTCCAACCAAAGAGATTACATCTGCTATATCATCACGGAGAAGAGGTTCTCCACCAGTGAATCCTATCATACTTGTACCTAACGCTTGTACTTGATGAATAGCATCTTTTAATTCTTCTAATGTTAATTGATTTTTTTTAGTTCTATCAGAAAAAGAACAATGCCAACAATTACAAATACAATTTGCAGTTACAGCAAAGTTCATCATTACGGGAGTTGGCTTGCCATTTACAGTTTGCACTATTCCTGAAACATAACGTTCAAAAGCCTCAGATGGAAAATAAGGAGTGAATGTATTCATATATATTCTGTCTCCTACTCTCGTAAGCTTACTATTACTTGAAACGTAATTCATTGCCAAAAGTTGTCTTAAAGATAAACTCTTCATGACAGAACTTTTTAGCATCTCCATCATTCCGCCAATTTTTTGAAACCCATAAAGTTGCTGACCAACCATCTTCCTCTCCTATAAAAAGTTTGCAACGCAAACGTATAAATTAAACCTTTGACGCCATTACGGAAAAGGTTTAATTATTTGAATATCTTTATATTATATCACAATTGATAAAGAAATCAAATTCACCATAATTTTATCAATAAAAGATTATTATTTTGTATGTTCTAATATTGATTTTACTTTTTGCACTATTAGAGACGAATCAAGGGGTTTTGTTATAAAATCGTGAGCACCGGCTCTTATTGCCTTTAGGCAAGTTTCCTTTCTTTCATCTTCACTTATAACAATTATTGGAATATCTTTTAGCTCTGAATTTTCATTGATTTTTTCTAAGATTTCAAAACCATTCATTCCTGATATAAATAAATTAAGAATTATAATTGATATCGAGTGTCCATATCTTTTTAACAACTTTATTGCATCATCACCAGATTTTGACTGTTCAACAACACACGATTCATCAAAAGTTTTTGAAAGTATTTTGTAATCAACAGAATTATCTTCAATAATAAATATATGAGGTTTTTTTTATTTGCTCACTTGTAGAAGACTGATAAATATTTTTGTCAATCGTTTCACCATATAATGCAAAATTACTTCTTCCCGATTCCTTCACCAAATATAAAACATCATCTGCTTTTTTATAAAGCTCCTCAAAATTTCGTCCATCTTTTGGATAAATTGAAATTCCTATACTTGAAGAAATATGAATCTTGTCACCATATGTTATTTTAGTTCTTTCACAGATACTTTTTGCCTTTTTACTGCAATAATGTCATTTGGAATATCTTGAAGAAAAACAAAGAACTCGTCTCCACCAAGTCTTCCCACTAAATCATAACTTCTAGCCATTGATTTCAATAGTTTTGCAATATCAATCAAAGCTTTATCACCTTCAGAATGACCTAGAATATCATTTATCTGCTTAAAATAATCAATATCAAGCATTAAAAGAGCATGTTGACTTTCAGGTTTTGAAGAATTAATAATATTGTCTACTTTTTCTGCCGAATAGTATTCCGTATAGTCATTAAACCAAAAAGGTTTATAACTAATTGGTATTTGTAACAAATTTCCCGCTTTTCTATTAAATATTGTTTCTTTATCAATATTGCAACAAATCAGTGTGTATGAATTTTTAGATCTTTCATTTAAACTTTGACTCCATTTTTCATAAGTAATCTCTTTTTCGCGGAAATCAGTTATATCGATAAATGAAATTACAACCGAAACAGGTTTTTCATCATTATTCTTAATACTTGAGAATTTTGCAGAAATCCATCTCCAACCATCAGGAAATAACCTTCTATAAACAACAACCCCTTTTTCCGCTCCATCTTTCATAATTTTGAAGAAGTTCAGATAAGCTTCTTTTGTATCTATGGAAACTTTTTGTATATTTTCTTCTTCATCAGGAATTCCACTCATTACTTCTGGAAGCGAGAATCTTTTTGAAATTTCTGACGGAATTGTTAATGTTTTATCTTGAATGGAATATCTACCAATTATATTATTACCCAAAGAGACTGCAATTCTATATTCCTCTTCACTTATCTTCAATTTATTTTCAGTATTTTTTATTTCATCATTATCAATTAAAACTGCATCTAGTCTGAATCTTCCTTTTCCAATTTGATAAAATGATTCATTGATGTATAAAATTTTAAAATAATTTCTGCCAAACTCTAATGAAACAATAATTCCCGGAATATTTTCAGAAAGAATTTTTAGCTGCGATTGACTCCATAAAGACCAATAATTTTATTATTTTCATCGATAATTGGAAATTTTGAAGAAAGAACTGTATGAATTTCACCATTTTATGAAATTATATCGTGAGAACACTCATTGGCAAAAATCAACTGATTTTCAATTATTTTTTCATTTGTAATATCAACAAAATTGCTTAGTTGAACTGGCTCTGCAATTCCTTCCATGGAAATAGTATTTATAGTATCCCGTAAACAAATGACTTCACCATTTCGTCGCGTGGCTCGCATTTCAATTTTATATGATTGCCCTACTTCTGTAAGTTTTTGAACTTGTGAAATTACATTTTCTCTATCTTCTGCTAAAATGAGGTCAAATCCATTTTTTACTTCTGCTTCAAACTGCTCTTTTGTACATCCCAGAATTTCATAATATCTATTATTAATGAAAATAAAATCTGTTTCTGCATTTTTACCAACAACTACGGCTGTAATTCCATTTAAAGAATTGTCCATAATACATTCAAGTTGTTTTGAAATCCTTTTTTCTTTTAACTCAGCTTCAATCTTACTTTTTTCAATTAATTTTTGGTTGGAATAATTTTCAATGACACAATAAAATAAATGATCATTTCCGCTAATTGCAATAACTCTTATTGTTATTTTAATATATTCAACGTTTTCATCATCATTTTCTGATTCTTTTAAACAAATATTTGTACTACTTTCAGTTTTATCTTCTATGGACTTTCTAATTAAATCAAAAAATTTCTCTCTATCTTTACCAAAAAGATATTTTTGAATGTCCATATTAAACAAATTTTCATCTACTGGTGCAAATCTCCCCAAAACCTGTTTATATCTGTCATTTACTCTCAAAAATTCAATATTTTTATTTCTATATTCAAAAATGCAAGCCCCACCAATATAGCTATTGAACATCAAAGTATCCATTGAATCAGGATCCCAGAACTTTGAATTATCAATTTCCTTTACAGTAAAACTTTTAAATAACTTTATTTCTTTCTTATTTTCTCTAATAATCTTTTCATATTCTTCAAGCGGAACAGGTTTTGAATAAAGATATCCTTGAATGTAATAACAGCCTATCGATTTTAAATAATCAGCTTGATTCTGTTCTTCAACACCTTCGGCAATAACTTCCATATCAATCCATTTTGCCATTCTTACAACTGATTCAATTATGTTTCCACTTCTTCCAGATTTATCAGTATTATTGAAGAATTTCATGTCCAATTTCAGAATTTGAGCTGGCACATTTTTCAATGTATTCAAAGATGAATATCCGCTACCAAAATCATCAATTTCTACAGTAAAGCCTTCTTCAATTAATTTTTTTACTGATTCTACAACTGAATCCGACGCTTCAGAAAAAGCAGATTCAGTAATTTCTAACCGAAGCAAATAAATTGGAATACTATATTTAGTTAAAAGATTCTGTATAACATTGATGAATTCATCATGAAAAAGGTCAACTCTAGAAATATTCACAGAAACTGGAACAACTTTTATTCCCTCGTCTAACCATTTTCGTAAATTAGCACAAACTTCTTCCCAAATATATTTATCAAGTTCGTAAATAAATCCATTTTTTTCAAAAACAGGAATGAATTTGATTGGAGGAACAATATGACCATCCTTTGAGTCAATCCATCTGACAAGAGCTTCAGCACCGATTAATCCACCTGTTGCATGATTATATTGTGGTTGATACCAGACCTTAAATTCTTTATTTCTTAATGACTTTTCCATTGACGAAACTATTTCCTGCTCGTCAAGCATTGCAGTTCTCATTGAATCCTTCTATTCCGCCACATGAAGATCATATTGATCTTGAATAGAGAATTCCGCAAGAATAGCCCTGTCATACATTACATTCACGGGAATAGACAAATCTTTTACAAAATAACGACCAACTCTTATTGTTATTTGCTGATTCAAAAATAATAAACGCGTCATTTTTCTGTGAATATATTCTATTTCTTATGAATTTATTTCTTTTGCAGGAAACAAAATTGCAAATTTATCACCATTAATTCTGGCTGCAATTCCGTCAAATTTAATTGTTGCTTCAAATAAACATTCACTTATGTGAAGAAGAACTCTGTCTCCGGTTTTTTGCCGATACTGTTCGTTAATAATTGAAAAATACTCAATATTCAAATAGGAAAGAATGTAATATTCAGGTTCATGACTTTTAATTAATTTTTCCGCTTCTATAAAAAAAGTTTCCCGATTATACAAACCCGTCAATTTATCTCTAAAATCATTAATTGATTGTGCTGATTTTTCACATAACGAAATTACATTGTGCAAAACTCTCAACAATTTTTTTTGATCATAAGGTTTTTGAATATACGTTATTGCACCAAGTTTTAATACTTCATCAAGAGATTCGGAATCTTCTTTGCTTGTTGTGATTATTATCGGAATATGTTGCCAAAGTGGATTTTTATTTATTCGCCGTAAAACTTCAAAACCATCAATTCCGGGCATCACTAAATCCAGAAATACTGCTGATATTGATTTATATTCGTTTTCAATTATAGAAAGCCCATCTTCTCCAGAAGAAGCTTCTAATACTTTATATTTTTCAGCTAAACAAGAAGATAATAAAACACTATCAACGTAGTTATCTTCAATAATAAACACTTCTCTTTTCATTGTTTATTGCTTTTTTTCTATTTCCTCAAGTAAATCTCTTATATTGAGAATTACCGCAATATAATCGCCTATTATTCCCAATTTTTCAATATCATTATTTTCACGTCTCGGATTATCAACACCAAAGCATCCTATTAAGTTTCCATTAATGTTAATTGGAATAATTAGCACAGAATTGACTTTTTGTGATTTTAAATCATCTCTAATTTTTTTGCTTTGAATTTCGGAAGTATCATTAAGATAAAAACATTTATCTTTTTGTAGAGAAGACATCAAATTATTTGCATATGAATAAGAAACATCCGTAACCAAATCTTTCTTGCTAACAATTCCTTTTACACTAGTATCATAAGTTATTGTGGCAAACCCTTTCTTATCATTATTCTCAAAAATGTAACAACGATCGCTATTAAAAAAAGATTGCAAGTTTTTAAGCAATTCATTAATTGCATCATCACTGTTTGATTGCAATAGTATATTTTTTGCAGCTAAATGCAGGAAAGATAATTGCTCTTCTGATTGTCTTTTTTCTTCACATAGCAAATGTTCTTCTGTCGTATCAGTAAGAACAGAAATAATAATGTCGTTACTAATATTTAGAAGTTGAACAATAGAACAATTACAGTTTAAATACGCAATACTGCCATCTTCTTTTCGTATTCTAAAGTTTGTTGAAATTGGAATTCTGTTCTTTTTTAGATTTTTGATATGTTGCATTACACAATCTATATCTTCTTTTAAAATCAACGAAAGAATTTCGATTTTGTCTTTCAATACTTTTTCTTCAGTATACCCATAAAGTTCATAGTATTTATCATTTGAAAAAAGCATTTTTGATGTTTTTTTATCTTCATCAATTAACATTGCCGATACGCCACCCTTAATATTTGACATAACGGTTTTTAACATTTTATCGCTTTCGCCTTTCAATCTATAAGCTTCTTTCTCTTTTGCTTCAAATTCTTTTTGCTTTGTTACATTCTGAAGCACACAATATAATAGATATCGTTCTTCGGCTCTGGCGATGTTTCTTACTGTTAAATAAATAATTTCTTTTTTATTGTCTTTTGCTGGATTTTGATACGAAATCTCACAAGAAGCTTCATCTTCTGTATCAATTGCAGTACTAACACATTTTTCAAAGATGTCCGCAGATTCTTTATCTAGATAGCTTTCTTTATTCTTACTGAATGTTGATAAGCAAATTTCAGAAGACAATTCTAGTTCCCTGATAAATCTATCATTAAACCGAATAAGTTCAGATTTTCCGTCTTTTAATTCAAAAATACACGCACCGCCGATATAGCTGTTAAAGATTAATGATTCTATGGAAGAAGAATCCCAAAATGAGTTTTGATTAAAATTTACAATACTTTTAACACTCGATTCTTTTATTCCATGAACAGCAACATCCAGAAGTTTTTCATAAGAAGCAGAATTAATTGGTTTTGAATAATAATATCCCTGCATAAAAAAACAACCAATTGATTTTAGATAATCCACTTGAGGTTTTGTTTCAACACCTTCTGCAATTACAGTCATTCCTATCCATCTAGCCATGCGAATTACAGATTCAATTATTGCTCCACCTTTTTTGGAATTATTTGAATCCTCTAAAAACTTCATATCAAGTTTTAACACTTGAGACGGAACATCTTTCAAAATATTTAAAGAAGAATAACCACACCCAAAATCATCAATTTCTACAGTGAATCCATATTTTACAAGTTTTGAAACAATTTCTATTAATTCATTTGAAGATTCAGAAAAAGCTGATTCTGTCACTTCCAAATTTAGGAAATCAATTGGAATGTTATATTTTTGAACATATCCAGTTATCTTTTCAAAAAAATCAGGTTTAAAGATATCAACTCTGGAAATGTTTACTGAAATTGGAACAATCTCCTTTTTTTCATCAATCCATTTTCTGATGAACATGCAAACGTGTTCCCACATAAATTTATCAATTGAATAGATGAATTCATTTCTTTCAAAAATCGGAATAAATGTTCCAGGGTCGAGCAACCCCTTTTTTTTATGTCGCCATCTTACAAGGGCTTCTGCACCAATCAAGCTTCCAGAAGTGTTGTTATATTGAGGTTGAAACCACACTTCAAATTCGCCTGCCATCAAGGCTCTTCTTGAATCGCTTACTATCTCTTGTTCTTCAATAAGCTTTGTTCGCATGGATTCTGTGTATTCAGCTATATATTTTCCGTAAATTCCTTTTATTGACTCTTCTGCCAAGACGGCTCTGTCAAAAATCAAATGTACAGGAACAGATGTGTCTGTAATTCTGTAACGTCCAATACGTATTCTTATTTTCTTCTTAAAAAAATTAGGTGTTGATAATCTTTCATGAAAATGTTTGTAATATTCAGAACCAATGTGTTCAACAGGGTATAAAATTGCAAATTTATCAGACTGAAGACGACTGGCAATTCCTTGAAGTTCAGTTTCTGCCATTTTCAAGCAGTTTGCTATATGTTTTAAAACTTTATCACCAAAAGTAATTCCGTATAAATCATTAATTACCTTGAACTTTTCAACATCAAAACAAGAAAGAACATAATAGTTTGCAGGATGACTTTTAACAAGCTCAGATATCTTATCTAAAAAAGCTTCCCTTTTATAAAGTCCTGTAAGTGAATCAATTTGTGAAATATTATAAAATAAAGAATCATGTAGTTTTACAATGTTATCAACTGTATGATGAACTTCAAACGAATCTAGAGGTTTTGAAATAAAACCAACAGCACCCAATTCAAGGCTTTTCTTTTTAGCTTCAGCATTTTCATCAACCGACATTACAACAACAGGAATGCTAGATAAAACAACATCATTTTTTATTCGTTCTAAAACTTCAAAACCGCTCATCTTTGGCATTACAATATCTAGAATTATTGCAGAAAACTTTTTATTTTCACTTAATATCTGCAACGCTTCTTCACCATTTGTAGCGGTAAATATTTCGTAATCGTTTTGAAAAAATTTTGTTAGTAATTTTTGGCTAATAATTTCATCATCAACTATTAGTAAATTCTTTTCAGACATTCATTCTCCAAAGAATAAATTATACACTATGTATTTATTTTTAAACTTTTTTACATCATCGAATCTACATAAACAGGTTGTATATTTATAATAAGGCTGAATTTGTTATTTCACAATGATTAAGTTTACTACTTGCAAAATATTTTTATTACTTGTATCTTAAAAGTAGACCGTCGGTCGGTTTAGACTATCAGTCTACTGAATAAAAGAAGGAAATATGTGGATTTCAAAAAATGCTGATGAAAGACGAACTGAAATTCTGGATAGTGCAACAAAACTCTTTGCAGAAAAAGGTTACGATTCAACAAGTGTAACAGACATCATGAATGAAGTGGGAATTGCAAAAGGAACCCTTTACTATCATTTTAAATCAAAAGAAGAGATTCTAGACGGAATAATTGAAAGAATTAAAGAGACTTTAATTTCCAATGCAAAATTAGTTCTGGAGAATAAATCACTAAATCTTTATCAAAAGATATCCAAGGCTCTTTTATCACTACAAGTTCAAGAATCTTCAGGAAAAGAAATTTTTTCAGAAGTTCATAAACCTCAGAACGCCTTGATGGAACAAAAAATTTTAAAAGAAATGATTAAAGACGTAACACCAGTTCTTTCTGAATTAATAGAAGAAGGCAATAAAGAAAAAGTTTTCAACTGTGAATATCCGTATGAA